>NZ_MEES01000040.1:0-14331 GCF_001724535.1 Paracoccus sp. SCN 68-21
CCTGGCCGAGGCCGTGGCCCGCCCGCCCGCGCCGGTCGCGCCCGCGCGGCGCCCCTCGCCCATTCCGCCTGCGCCGCTGTTTCCGGACCTGCCGGTGACGGATGTGTCGCTGCTGATCCGCGACCCCTATGCGGTCTATGCGAAACGCGTGCTGGGCCTGCGCCCGCTGCTGCCCCTGCGACCGCAGCCCGACGCCTCGCTGCGCGGCCAGACGCTGCACGCCATCGTCGAGGCGCTGCTGAACAGCCGCCCCACCCCCGACACCCCGCCCGAGGTCCTCAAGGCGCGGTTCCTGGCGCTGACCGATCAGGTGCTGGCCGATGAGGTGCCCTGGCCCGCCGCCCGCGCCTTTTGGCAGGCGCGCATCGCCCGGATCGCCGACCGCATCGTCACCGATGAGCTGGCCCGCCTGGCCGAAGGCACGCCGATGGTGGTCGAGAATCGCGGCCGGGTCGCCATTCCCGGCATGGGCGTCACCCTGACCGCCAAACCTGACCGGATCGACTTGCTGACCGACAACCGGGTCGTGGTCTATGACTACAAATCCGGCACGCCCCCTACCGACGCCCAGCTGCGCCATTTCGACAAGCAGCTGATGCTGGAGGCCGCGATGGCGCGCCGCGGCGGGTTCGACGCGCTTGGCCCCGTCGATGTCGCGGGCTTGCGCTATATCCAACTGGGCGGAGAGGGCCGGACCCATCTGCGAGAGCACAGCGACCAGATCGAGGGAGAGACCTGGGACGGGTTCATCCGCCTGCTGCAGTCCTATGTCGACGGAGAGGCCGGGTTCACCGCCATGCGCGCCCCGCAAAGCACGTCCTATGCGGGCGATTACGACCATCTGGCGCGCTACGGCGAATGGGCGCTGACCGATGTGGCGGTCCCGCGAAAGGTCGGCGATCATGGATGAGGCGACGCTGAACCAGACGCTGGCGGCGGACCCGCTGCGCTCGACCTGGCTGACGGCCAATGCGGGGTCGGGCAAGACCCGCGTGCTGACCGACCGGGTGGCGCGGCTGCTGCTGGCGGGGACGCCCCCCGAGCGCATCCTGTGCCTGACCTATACCAAGGCCGCCGCGACCGAGATGCAGAACCGCCTGCTGGCCCGTCTGGGGCGGTGGGCGATGCTGTCGGAACCCGACCTGCGGTCCGAACTGGCGCAGCTGGGCGAGGGGGGCGACCCCGACCTGCCCGCCGCGCGCCGCCTGTTCGCCCGCGCGATCGAGACGCCGGGCGGCCTCAAGGTCCAGACGATCCACAGCTTTTGCGCCGCCGTTCTGCGCCGCTTTCCGCTGGAGGCCGGGGTGCCGATGGGGTTTGCAGAGCTGGACGACCGCAGTGCCCGGGCCATGCGCGCCGAGATCATCGAGGAGATGGCCGAGGAATCCCACCCCGCCATCGCCGATCTGACCCGCCTGCAGGGCGGCGACGATCTGGACGGGTTCCTGGCCGGGCTGTCGCTGGCCGATTATGCGAACGCTCCCGACCCGGCGGCGATCTGGGCGGCGCTGGACGTGGCCCCGGGCCTGACCCAGGACGCGCTGCTGGCGCAGGTCTTTACCGGCACCGATGCCGATCTGGCCGATGCGCTGATCCCGGTGCTGCGCGCGGGCAAATCCACCGATGCCAAGCTGGCCGAGGCGCTGGCGCAGGTCCGCTGGCGCGATCCTGGCATGGACGATCTGTCCCGCCTGTTCGGCTGTCTTCTGTTCGGCGGCACCGCCAAGGTGCCCTTCGGCGCCAAGATCGGCGCCCTGCCGACCAAGGACCTGCGCACCGGCCCCTGCGCCCCCTTCATGGACGATCTGGACGCCCTGATGGAGCGGGTGGAGCTGGCCCGCCCGCAGGCGCTGGCCCTGGCCGCAGCGGAACGCACGCTGGCGCTGCACCGGTTCGGGCATGCCTTTGCGGCGCGCATGAACGCGGCCAAGGCGGCGCAGGGGTGGCTGGATTTCGACGACCTGATCGGCCGCACCGCCGAACTGCTGGAGGAATCCAGCATGGCGCAATGGGTGCTGTGGCGGCTGGACGGCGGCATCGACCATATCCTGGTCGATGAGGCGCAGGATACCAGCCCCGGCCAGTGGCGGGTGATCCGCCGCCTGACCGACGAATTCACCAGCGGCGCGGGCGCGCATGACCGGCCCCGCACGCTGTTCGTGGTGGGCGATCCGAAACAGTCGATCTATTCGTTCCAAGGCGCCGACATCACCGTGTTCGAGGCGATGCGCGACCGCTTCGCTGCCGATTTCGATGCCGCGCAGGCGCCCATGCAGCAGCGCGGGCTGGCCCACAGCTTTCGGTCGTCGCCGGCGGTGCTGGCGCTGGTCGATGCGGTGTTTCAGGGCGAGGCCGCGCAGGGCCTGGGCGATCCGCCCCGCCACGTGGCCTTCAAGGCCGCCCTGCCCGGCCGCGTCGACATCTGGCCCGCCCTGCCCAAACCCGACAAGACCGACCCCGAGGACTGGACCCGCCCGGTCGATGCGCCGTCCGAAAACGACGCCGACACGCAGCTGGCGCGCCATGTCGCGACCCAGATCCGCGCGATTTTGGGCACGCCCATTCTGGATGCGAAATCGGGCCAGCCGCGCCCGGTCCATGCGGGCGACATTCAGATTCTGGTGCAGCGGCGCGGCGCGCTGTTCGCAGCGCTGATCGCGGAGCTGAAATCGGCGGGCCTGCCGGTCGCGGGGGCCGACCGCCTGCGCCTGGCCGGAGAGCTGGCTGTGCGCGACATCATCGCCACCCTGTCGGTCCTGGCCACGCCCGAGGATGATCTGTCGCTGGCCGCCGCCCTGCGGTCGCCGCTGTTCGGGTTGTCCGAGGATGATCTGTACCGCCTGGCCGCCGGGCGGGGGCGGCGGGAATACCTGTGGACGCGGCTGCGCGAATCGGCGCATCGCCCGGCCTATGAGGTGCTGTCCGATCTGGCCGACAATGCCGATTACCTGCGCCCGCACGACCTGATCGCGCGGCTGCTGACCCGCCACGGGGGTCGCGCCGCCCTGCTGGCCCGGCTTGGCCCCGAGGCGGTGGACGGCATCGACGAGCTGATGTCCCAGGCCCTGGCCTATGAGCAGGTGGAGACCCCGTCCCTGACCGGCTTTCTGGTCTGGCTGGCCCAGGACGAGGTCGAGGTCAAACGCCAGCTGCCCGGCGGTGCGGGCGGGCTGATCCGGGTGATGACGGTGCATGGCTCCAAGGGGTTGGAAAGCCCCATCGTGATCCTGCCCGAAACGCAGATGCGCCGCCCCAACAACCGCCAGCCTCTGGTGCGCCTGGACGACATGCCGGTCTGGCGCGGCGCCGCGCCCGAACGCTGCGACGCGGTCGCGATGGCCGTGGCCGACTGGCAGCAGCGGCAGGAGGAGGAGCGGCGGCGTCTGCTGTATGTCGCGATGACGCGGGCGGAAAGCTGGCTGATCGTGGCGGCGGCCGGAGAGACGGGCGCGGGTCTGGACAGCTGGCACGCCATGGTCGCCGAGGGCGCGGGCCGCGCCGCCCTGACCCGCCACAATCTGGAAATCGAGGGTATCGGCACCGGGCTGCGCCTGTCCTGGGGCGACTGGCCTGCACAGGCCGACCGCCCTGCCCCGGTCGCGGCGGCGCCGGTCGCCGCGCCCGATTGGGCGCTGCGCCTGCCCCCGCCTGCGCCGGATTTCACGGCCCCCGTCACCGCCAGCGGCTTGGGCGGCGCCAAGGTGCTGGCCGCCGCGTCCGAGGGCGACCGCGACGCCGCCATGCTGCGCGGCACGCGCCTGCACCTGCTGCTGGAGCATCTGCCCGCCCATCCCGCCGCCGACTGGCCGGGCATCGCCCGCGCGATCCTGTCGGGGGCCGAAGGCGGCCTGCCCGACGCGCCCGACATGGCCGATCTGCTGGACGAGGCCCGCGCGGTCCTGTCGGCCCCTGCCCTGACCCAGGTGCTGGAACCCGGCGCGGATGCGCAGATCCTGTCCGAGGTGGCGCTGACCGCGCCCATCGCGGGGCTGGGGGTGCTGAACGGGGTGATCGACCGGCTGGTGGTCACCGACGCGCTGATCACGGCGGTCGATTACAAGACCAATGCCGACGTGCCCGCCACGGCTGAGGCCGTGCCGGAGGGCATCCTGCGCCAGATGGCGGCCTATCGCGCCGCGCTGCGGGGCATCTGGCCGGACCGTCCGATCCGCATGGCGGTGCTGTGGACGGCCACGCGCAGCCTGACCGATCTGCCCGATCCGCTGCTGGACCGGGTGATGGCGGGGCTGATCCGGCAGGCCCCGGCCCCTTGACCAGACCCCCTGCGGCCCATACCTGTTGAGCATAACCCGCCCTGCCGGTCCCGCCGGCCCATCCCCCCGAAGGAGCCAGACCATGGCCACCGTGCATGTGAACGACGCTGAATTCGACGCCGAAGTGCGTCAGGCCGACACCCCCGTGATCGTCGATTTCTGGGCCGAATGGTGCGGCCCCTGCAAGCAGATCGGCCCCGCCCTGGAAGAGCTGTCCGACGAATATGCCGGCCGCGTCAAGATCGTGAAGATCAACGTGGACGAGAACCCCGAACAGGCCGCCGCCCTGGGCGTGCGCGGTATCCCCGCGCTGTTCATGTTCAAGGGCGGAGAGGTCGTGTCGAACCGCATGGGCGCCGCCCCCAAGGCCGCACTGAAAAGCTGGATCGACGAATCCGTCTGATCCCTTTGCGATGACAGGAAAGGCGGCGGCCCCTCAGACGGGCCAGCCGCCTTTTTTCATGGCCGCCAGCAGGCGCGCATCGGCATCGGGGGCCATCATGTCCAGGCTGGTGCGGCGCAGGAACCAGTACAGGAATTTCGCGGTGGGTGGCGCATGGTCGGGGGCCAGCGCCAGCGCGCGTTCCGCCCCAAGCCGCCCGGCATCCAGCGTGACATGGTGGTAATCGGACAGGCCGAACAGCACGACCGGCTTGCCCAGGATCAGCCCGTCAAAGCCCACGCCGCTGTTCTGTGTCACGACAAAGGCGCAATCGCGCAGCCGTGCCGCGGTGTCACCGCCGATGGTCAGGTTCGGATGGTCGCGGGCCAGGCGGTCCAGGGCCGTGCGGTCTGTATCGTCATAGACCTCCCTGGGGTGCAGGGTGGCGATGCAGGGCCGACCGGTGCGGGCGGCGGCGCGGATCATCTGCACCGGGCTGGCCGACTGAAAGCTGCGCTGGCGGCGGATATGGCCCTGCAGCGGGATCAGGATGTGATCGCCGCGCACCGGCTCTGGCCCCGGCAGCACGCGGGCGCGAAGGCGGCGGGCAAAGGTCTGCGCGGCGTCGCCTTCGATCCGGGCGGGGTCGAAGGGGGTCTGCGCGATGGGCCAGCGCCAGCGTTCGGCCAGACGCTCCAACCGCCAATAGGGATAGTGATAGGCCAGGCGAAAGGTCAGGGCGCGGTCATGGGTCGGACGCTCCATGTTGAACAGGGCGTATCCTGGGCGGTCAGGGGCCTCGGCCCGCGGATGGATGCCTGAATGGCGGATGTCGATGCGCCATCCGCGCGGCTCCAGCAGCGACCGCATGCGGTTCAGGATGCCCAGCTTGCCCGCCCGTGCGGTGTGCAGGATGGGCGGATGCAGATAGACGGTCAGCAGCAGATCGCTCATGGCGCGACGCTAGGGGCGGGCGGGGCGGTTTTCAACGGGTTGCAAGCCGGGCAGGGCGTCCATATCTGCCGGGCAACAACAGTGAAGGAGCGCGCAATGGCGGATGACAGGTTTCCCGGCTGGCACGGCACCACGATCCTGGCGGTGCGCCGGGGCGGCAAGGTGGTCGTGGCCGGCGATGGACAGGTCAGCGTCGGCCAGACCGTGATGAAGGGCAGCGCCCGCAAGGTGCGCCGCCTGACCCCCGGCGGGCGCGACGTGGTCGTGGGCTTTGCCGGATCGACCGCCGACGCCTTTACCCTGCTGGAGCGGCTGGAGAAGAAGCTGGAGGCCGCACCCGGCCAGTTGCAACGCGCCTGCGTGGATCTGGCCAAGGATTGGCGCATGGACAAGTATCTGCGCAATCTGGAGGCGATGCTGATCGTGACCGACGGTTTGGACCTGCTGGTCGTGACGGGCGCGGGCGACGTGCTGGAGCCTGAGCATGACGTGGCGGCCATCGGGTCGGGAGGGAATTTCGCGCTGGCCGCGGCGCGTGGGTTGCTGGAAAGCGATCTGGATGCCGAGGCGATCGCCCGCAAGGCGATGGCGATCGCGGCTGACATCTGTGTCTATACGAACGGGCGTCTGACGGTCGAGACCATCGGATAGCAAAGCCGGGGGCATTCTGCCCCCGTCAGCCAGCGGTTCTTAAACCGGTGGCGAACCTCTGGATGACCCCTGAGGATATTTTTGTGAAGAAGAAGGGCGAGCGGTGCGCTGCGCCGGGCCTTCGATGGGAGACAAGCCTATGAGTGACCTGACCCCCCGCGAGATCGTGTCCGAGCTGGACCGGTTCATCATCGGCCAGAACGACGCCAAGCGCGCCGTGGCCGTGGCCCTGCGCAACCGTTGGCGCCGCAAGCAGCTGGGCGACGATCTGCGCGATGAGGTCTATCCCAAGAACATCCTGATGATCGGCCCCACCGGCGTCGGCAAGACCGAGATCAGCCGCCGTCTGGCCAAGCTGGCCAACGCGCCCTTCATTAAGGTCGAGGCGACCAAGTTCACCGAGGTGGGCTATGTCGGTCGCGACGTCGAGCAGATCATCCGCGATCTGGCCGACGCCGCGATGATCGACACGCGCGAGCGGATGCGCGAGGCCGTCAAGGCCCGCGCCCACAAGGCCGCCGAGGAGCGCGTCGTCGAGGCGCTGGCCGGCAAGGATGCCCGCGACGGCACCCGTCAGATGTTCCGCGACAAGCTGAAGCGCGGAGAGCTGGACGACACGGTGATCGAGCTGGAGGTTCAGGACAACTCGAACCCGCTTGGCGGGATGGAAATGCCCGGCCAGCCGGGCCAGCCCCTGGGCGGTATGATGGATCTGTCGGGGCTGATGAAGGCATTCGGCGGCCGCAAGGTGCGCCGCAAGGTCACCGTGTCGGAAAGCTATGAGCTGCTGATCGCCGAGGAGGCGGACAAGCTGCTGGATGACGACGCGGTCAAGGCCACCGCGCTGGAGGCCGTGCAGCAGAACGGCATCGTCTTCATCGACGAGATCGACAAGGTCTGTGCGCGCGCCGAGGCCCGTGGCGGCGATGTCAGCCGCGAGGGCGTGCAGCGCGACCTGCTGCCGCTGATCGAGGGCACGACGGTCAGCACCAAATACGGCGCGGTCAAGACGGACCACATCCTGTTCATCGCCTCGGGCGCGTTCCATGTGGCGAAACCGTCGGACCTGCTGCCCGAACTGCAGGGTCGTCTGCCGATCCGGGTCGAGCTGCGCGCCCTGACCGAGGAGGACTTCATCCGCATCCTGACCGAGACCGACAACGCCCTGACGCGCCAGTACACCGCGCTGATGCTGACCGAGGGCGTTACCGTCGATTTCACCGAAAACGGCATCGCGGCGCTGGCGCGGATCGCGGCCGAGGTCAACGCCTCGGTCGAGAATATCGGCGCGCGGCGGCTGTACACCGTGATCGAGCGGGTGTTCGAGGAGCTGTCCTTTACCGCGCCCGACCGCAGCGGCCAATCGGTCAGCGTGGATGCCGATTTCGTGGAACGCCACCTGGGCGATCTGTCGCGGTCGACCGATCTGTCGCGCTATGTGCTGTAGGGCGGGAACCTCCGGCCGGGCAGGGGTGTTTGCTGGCTGAACACCACAGGGGACGGATCACATGGGTTGGCTTTTCAGCGTTATTATCTTTGTATTGGATGTCTGGGCCATCGCGCAGATCATCAACACCAATGTCAGCACCAAGGCCAAGATCCTCTGGATTCTGCTGATCGTGATTCTGCCGATCCTGGGTCTGATCATCTGGTATTTCGCAGGACCCAAGTCGAACGTCCGCCTGTAGGCACCGCCTGATCGGCATCACGAACGCGTCCCATCGGGGCGCGTTTTTTTATCCGGCGGGGCGCCGCAGATAGACGTAATAGGCGCCGTCGCCGCCATGGCGGTAATGCGCCGCCGTCACCTGCTGAACCACCGCCGCCAAGGGCGGGCTGTGCAGCCAATAGGGCACCTGATGGCGCAGCGCGCCGGGACGCGTGGGCAGGGGGCCGTGATCGCCCCGCCCCTTGCCCGTGATCACCAGCACCAGCCGCAGGCCCGATGCGTGGCAGGACAGGATGAAATGCAGCAGCTCTGGCTGGGCCGCGGCCAGGGTCAGGCCGTGCAGGTCCAGCCGTGCCTCGGGGCGCAGCTTGCCCTGGCTCATCTTGCGGTGGGTGCGGGCATCCATGCGTAGGCTGCCCTGCGCCAGACGCTCGGCCATGGTCGAGGGGCGGGCGACCGCCGGATGCGCGGGCGCTGCGGTCTGACCGATGCGGAAATGCGGCAGGGTGGTGGGGGCCGGGGCGGGCGCAGGGGGCGATGGCGCGGGGCGCGAATCGGCAAAGGCCGCCAGATCGGCGGCCTGTCCCTTGCGCTTTGGGTCCAGCGGTTCTGCGGTGCGGGCGACGCGGGACCACAGGTCCCGGTCTTCGGGCGTCAGGCCCCGGCGCCGTGGCATCAGCTGGTCGCGACAAGCTGCCAGTTCGGGTCGTCCTGACCCATCGGGCGGGCGAAGGTCCAAGTGTCCTTCTGCTTGCGCGAGGCCTTGGGGTCGCCCTCGATCACGGTGCCGTCGGCATCGCGGGTCGCGGCGATCAACTCTCCAACGAAGCGGATCGAGATCTCGGCCATGCCGGTCGCGGGGTCGAATTCGGCGGCGGCCAGGCTGGTGTCGCGGGTGCCCAGATAGGTCGCCTCGACCGTCTGGCCGTTGGCCACGCGCTGGTCGATCACCGACTGGAACGCCTCGGCCACGGGGTCGGACAGGAAGGGGCGCACCTCGGTCAGATCGCCCCGTTCAAAGGCCATCAGGATCATCTCATAGGCCTGGCGCGCACCGCCTAGGAAATCGCGCAGGCCAAAGGATGGCTCGGCGCGTTTCATGGCGGCCAGGGCGGTGGCTGCGGCGCTGCCGGCCTCGGTATGGTCCAGGATGTCGTGGTCGACCTCCTCGGCCGATCCGTCGATGACCTCGAAGCGGGGATGGGTGGCCACGGGTTGGTCCACCTGCGGCGGTTCGAATCCGTCGCGTGTCCCCAGCACGTTTTTCAGCCGGAGGATCAGAAAGATCGCAATCCCGGCAAGGACGATCAGCTGAAGAAGCGGGTTGGACATGCAGGCAACCTCTGGGTCAAACGGGTCGTTGGTATCGGGCGTTCTGTGCATTATGTAGGGAGTGCCCGGGCGCAAGTCCAGTTTTCGCGCCGGCAGGAAGGGGAATTCACATGCGGCTGATCGCCATGCTTCTGGTGGTGCCGATCATCGAGATCGCGCTGTTCATCCAGGTCGGGGGCCTGATCGGCCTGTGGTCGACGCTGGCGCTGGTGCTGCTGTCGGCGGTGGCCGGCGTCGCGCTGATGCGCAGCCAGGGCGCGCAGGCGGGCCGGGAAATCCAGCGCAGCCTGAGCGAGATGCGCGATCCCTCGCAGCCGATGGCGCATGGCGCGATGATCATCGCGGCGGGCCTGCTGCTGCTGGTGCCGGGGTTCTTTTCCGACGCGCTTGGGCTGCTGCTGCTGCTTCCGGGGGTGCGGCGGCTGCTGATGCGGCGGATCGCGCGTCGCGTGGTTGCAGGGCGCGCGGGCATGCATGCTGCGACCATGCGTCGCGATCCGCACCGCCCGCCCTATGATCAGGGCGTGATCGACGGAGAGTATATCGTGGCCGACGACCCCCGCGCGCCGGTCGATCTGCCGCCCGAGCTGGGCGACGATCAGCCTCTGCGGCGAACCGGCGGATCGGGCTGGACCCGGCATTGAGGGCCGGCGGGCGGCCTGCTACAACACCGCCCAGACCCGCATCACAAAGGTAGGACCATGGCCGAAGACACCCCGCAGAACGGCGCGCAAGCCGCAGCCCCGCAGCCGCGGATGCAGATCCTGGCACAGTTCATCCGCGACCTGTCCTTTGAGAACGCCGTAGCCCAGAAGGGCGCCCCCCAGGGCGAGGTCCAGCCCGAGATCACCGTCCAGGTCAGCCTGGACGCCCGCAAGCGCGGCACCGAGACTCAGTACGAGGTGATCACGAAATACCGCGTCACCTCGACCAACAAGGCCGATGGCGCGACGCTGTTCCTAGCCGAGCTGGATTACGGCGGGGTGTTCCAGATCGACGGCGTGCCGCAGGACCAGCTGCACCCGTTCCTGATGATCGAATGCCCGCGGATGCTGTTCCCCTATGTGCGGCGCATCATCTCGGACATGACGCGCGATGGCGGATTCCCCGCCTTCAACATGGACCCGGTCGATTTCGTGGCGCTGTATCGCCAGGAATTGGCGCGCCGCGCCCAAGCCGCGCAGACCGTCCCCGCCGACCAGAAGCTGTCGTAAGGCGCCATGCCACAGCGACCCCCGCGCGCCTGGCAGCGGATGTTGTCGGGCCGCAGGCTGGACCTGCTGGACCCGACCCCGGTCGATATCGAGATCGGGGACATCGCCCACGGGCTGGCCTTTGTCGCGCGCTGGAACGGCCAGACGCACGGGGACTGGCCCTATTCGGTGGCCGAGCATTCCCTGTTGGTCGAGCAGATCTTTGACCGGCTGAATCCGGGCTGCGAGCCGCGCTGGCGGCTGGCGGCCCTGCTGCATGACGCGCCGGAATATGTGATCGGGGACATGATCTCGCCGGTCAAGGCGGCGCTTGGGCGGGAATATGGCGCGATGGACGAGCGCCTGGCCTCGGCAATCCACCGCCGCTTTGGCCTGCCCGCGACGCTGCCTGTGGCGATCAAGCGGCGGATCAAGGCCGCCGACCGCGTCTCGGCGCGGCTGGAGGCGGTGACCATCGCGGGCTTTGCCGCCTCGGAGGCCGTGCGCCTGTTCCCCGTCCCCGAGGCGCAGCTGCTGCCCGACCTGACGATCACACTTCGGCCCCCGGCCCAAACGCGCGCCGCCTATCTGGAGCGTGTTGCGATGCTGATGGGGCTGATCGACGGCTCCGCCTGACGGGGCACGTCAGTGTTCCGGATACGGGATGTCGCGACCCCAGGGGCCGGACATCCCGCGCAGACGTCAGATCGCCAGATCTTCCAGCGTCTTGCCGCCGTCCAGGCTTTCCTGCACCCACCGCGGTTTGCGACCGCGTCCGGTCCAGGTCATCGTCGGATCCTGCGGATTGGCATATTTCGGCGCGACGGTGCCAGTCTTGCGCGGTTTGGCCCCGGTCAGTTCGGCCAGGTTGAAGCCGTGTTCGCGCGCGGCCTCCTCGATCGCGGTCATGGCCTCGCGGCGCTTGCGATCCTCGTAGGAGTTTATGGCGCGATCCAGCTTGGTCCGCATATCGCGCATTTCCTTGAGGGACATCTTGTCGAAATCAATAATCATGTTTTTCCGGCTTTTGTTATCGGGAATATCATTCCTTTATTCCATAACATAATCGAAACCGGATT
This sequence comes from Paracoccus sp. SCN 68-21, assembly GCF_001724535.1. Classification (NCBI taxonomy): domain Bacteria; kingdom Pseudomonadati; phylum Pseudomonadota; class Alphaproteobacteria; order Rhodobacterales; family Paracoccaceae; genus Paracoccus; species Paracoccus sp. SCN 68-21. The sequence continues at coordinate 11,535 of NZ_MEES01000040.1, forward strand.
CAACACATATATCGGTATTCAACGCGGTCCGCGTTTGGCAAGAATGCGCTGCAGCGTGCGGCGGTGCATATGTAATCTGCGGGCCGTTTCACTGACATTCCGTTCGCATTGCTCATAAACGCGTTGAATATGTTCCCACCGGACGCGATCGGCCGACATCGGATTTTCCGGCGGCGGCGGCAGCAATTCTCCACTGGACAGCAATGCCGAGGTCACATCATTCGCATCGGCGGGTTTCGCCAGATAATCGGTGGCACCCATCTTGACCGCAGCGACGGCCGTGGCGATGGCGCCATAACCGGTCAGGACGATAATGCGGGCATCGGCGCGCTTGTCGCGCAGGGCCTCGACCACGTCCAGCCCGTTGCCGTCCTCCAGCCGCAGATCGACCACGGCATAGGCTGGCGCCCGCTTTTCGATCAGGCGCATCGCGCCCGCCACCGTCAGCGAAGTTTCGGTCTGGAACCCGCGCTTTTCCATGGCCCGCGCCAGACGGGTGACGAAGATCTCGTCGTCATCGACCAGCAGCAGCGAGGCGTCCGGGCCGATTTGTGCGTTCAACTGATCCATCTGGTGCCCTTTTGGCTATATCTGGTGCAAATGTGCAGCCGCGCGCGGAAAATCAAACCCCATGCGACAAACTGCCTTAGGCAGAGGCGTCCACATAACAGGCGACGGTTTCGGCAATCTGTTCGGACGGCGTTTCGCGCGAAAAGAATTCGACCGTCTGCCCACCCGGCATCACCAGATAGGTATTGGTCATGTGATCGACCAGATAATATTCCTGGTCCTCCTCGTCATGGGCCTTGTAGTAATTGCGCCAGCCGCGATTGACGGCGGCAATCTCCTCATCGGTGCCGGTCAGTCCGATCATCCGGTCGGAAAACAGCGCCGTGTAATCTGCCAGAACCTCGGGCGTGTCGCGGCGTGGATCGACGGTGATGAAAACGGTCTGCACATCCTTGCCATCCTCGACCAGCAGCGCCTCGGCATCGGCATTGCGGGCGGCGTCCAGCGGGCAGACATCGGGGCAGAAAGTATAGCCGAAATAAAGCAGCGTTGGCTTGTCAAACACCTGCGCGTCGGTCACCCGCTGGCCATCGTCGCGCGTCAGGGTGAATTCGGTGCCAAAGGCGCCCATGCCGCCCGCCACCGCGCTGCTGCTGCATTGCGCGAACGGGTCGCCCCCCGGCCGCATCGTCAGATACAGCGCGCCACCCGCCAGGATGCCGATGGCGGCGGCCGTCCCGATCATCAGGATTTTCCGGTCGGTCATGGGGGGCTCCTTCGCGTGTCAAATGCCCGCATTGATCGCGCATGGCGGGGCGGGTATCAAGGTCGGGCAATGTCGCAGCAGGGGCCGCCGATGTCCACATCCCACGCCCCCGACGATCTGGCCGCGATGGCCGGGCCGATGGACACGCCCAAGGCCGAACCGATCCGCATGCGCACGCTGGTCCTGCTGCGCTGGTTCGCGATTGGCGGGCAGATGGCCGCCGTGATCGTCGCCTGGATGATGGGCATCGGCTTTCTGAAGACGCCGATCATCCTGCTGATCGCGTCCTCGATCACCATGAATTTATGGTTGTTCCTGCGCCCGCCCAAGCGGACCTCGCCCCGACGTGCGGTGCGGCAGCTGTCCTTCGATCTTGTGCAGATCTCGACGCTGATGGCGCTGACGGGGGGGATGGCCAATCCCTTCGCGCTGCTGGTGCTGGCGCCGGTGACCATCGCCGCGGCCTCGCTGAACGGGCGGCAGGTGCTGGCCCTGGGGCTGGCGACGGTGGCGCTGATCTCGGTCGCGGCGGTGTTCGGCGTGCCGCTCCGCGCCCCCGACGGAGAGATCCTGCGGATGGAGCCGATCCTGGCCCTGGGCCATTGGGTCGCGCTGGTCATCGGGGTGGTGTTCTTTGCGGGCTATGCCCACCGCGTCACGGCCGAGTTGTCCGACACATCGGGCGCGCTGTTCGCGACGCAGATGGCCCTGTCGCGCGAACAGCGGCTGCAGCATCTGGGGGGCGTGGTCGCGGCCGCCGCGCATGAGATGGGCACCCCCCTGGCCACCATCAAGCTGATCGCCGGAGAGCTGGCGGACGAATTGCGCGACCGCCCCGACCTGCATGCCGACGCCATTGCCTTGCGCGACAGCGCCGACCGATGCGCCGCGATCCTGCGCAGCATGGGGCGCGCGGGCAAGGACGACCTGCACATGCGCGCGGCCCCCCTGCGCGCCGTGCTGGAGGACGCCGCCAGCCCCCATGCCGATCGCGGCCCCCTGATCGAGATCCATGCCGAAGGCCCGGTGATCCACCGCGACCCGGCCATCATCCACGCGCTGCGCAACCTGATCCAGAACGCGGTCGATTTCGCCGAAAGCCGCGTGGTGATCGAGACCCAGGTCACCCAGGGTACGCTGGTCGTGACGGTGCGCGACGACGGGCCGGGCTATCCGCCGCATCTGCTGTCGCGGATCGGCGACCCTTATCTGACCCGGCGCGCCGAGGCGCAGCGCGGCAGCTATGAGGGGATGGGCCTGGGCCTGTTCATCGCCAAGACCCTGCTGGAACGGTCGGGCGCGCGGCTGACCTTTGCCAATGGCGGGCCGGGGGCGATGGTGTCGGTGCGCTGGCCGCTGGACCGCATCCGCGCGCAGGACCGCATGGCCCTGGCGCATAACCCCATCTTTGGAACAGGGCTGTCTTAGAGCATTTCGCTTTTAACCTGACACATAGCCTGCAGCGTGGAAGTAGTTCCAGCATTCTTCGGGTGAGAACATGCTGCAGATGTCACCAAGGGC
>NZ_MEES01000041.1:0-13507 GCF_001724535.1 Paracoccus sp. SCN 68-21
GCCTGGGTCGCGGCGGCTGTGGCCTCGGCCGAGGGTGCGGGCGCAGCGGGCGCTGCAAGCGGTGGCGCGGGCTGCTGGGCCACGGGCTCTGCTGCTGCGGTTTCCTGCGGTTCGGGGTCGGCGGACAGGTTGGGCCCGGCCATCTGGGCCGGATCGACCCCCTGAGCCGCCTGCGCAGGCGGCGGGCTGGCCGGATCGGCCGCTTGCGTGTCCGGCGGGCTGGCAGGCAGCAGCGCCGACGGGGCCGTGGCCTCCGGGGCAGCTGCGGTCGCGGCGGGTGCGGGCGATGCAGGCTGCTGGGCCTGTGCAGGCTCGGGGGTGGTCACGCGGGCCTGAGCAAGGGCCTCTGCCAGGGCAATGTCCAGCGCATCGGGCTGTGCATCGGTCTGGGCGGCCTCGGGCGCGGGAGTCGCGGGCAGGGCGGCGGCAGGCTCTGCCACGGGTTCAGGGGCGGGGGCCGGTTCGGGAACGACCTCGGTCGCCGCGACGGGAGCTTGGGCGATCTGCTGGTCGGGGGCCGGGCGACCCAGAAACAGCAGCGCCATGACCAGCAGGAAGGCCAGCCCACCCACCATCACCGGCAGGCGCGCAGGGTCCAGCCTGCGCAGCCGCTCGGCCAGGCCGGGGGCGCTGGCGGCGGCTGCAGGCGCGTCGGTGCGGTTCAGCCGCGCGGCGGCGGCGCGGGTGTGGACGGCCTCGGCCCGGGGCGACAGGCGCTTGGCCGAGAGGGGCGGCGTCTGGCCGTGGCGGATCACGGCGGCGCGGGCCGTATCGGCATCGGTTGCCTCCACCGGTGCGGCGGCTGCCGTGACTACGGGCGCGATGACCACATGCGGGGGGATGCGCGACACGACGGGTGCGGCGGGCGCGGGCGTGGAGGTGGCCTCGACCTCGATCACCGGGGCGGTGACGCGGGCCTGGGTCAGATCGGGCGCGCTGAAGGGGCGGCGGTTGAACTGCTCCTGCACAAGACGCGAGGGGCCGAAATCGGGGTGGCCGTCAAAACGGTCATCGCCCGGACGCGCCTGAAAGCCCGAGGGGCGGAACCCTTGGGCGCGGGCGAAATCCTCGGCCTCGTCCAGGGTGCGGCGGGCCACGGCGGCGACGCGCAGGGTCTCGATGTCGCCATTGGCGGCGGGGCACCAGTCAAAGGCCAGGTCATCGGCGCCATAGGGGGTCGAGGCCTCCAGCGCACGCGCAATGGTTGCGGCCGTGTCCGACCCGAAGGGCACCGTCAGCACGGTATACAGGATCTGGTCGTCCGGGATCACCAGGACGGTGTCCAGCTCTCCGGCCTGGCCGCCCGCCTCTTCGCGCAGGCTGTTCAGGACCGCGGCCAGGTCGCCCCCGGCAAAGCGGGCCTGGCCCAGGGATTGCCAGCCGGTGCCGTCCCGGCATTCCAGCCGCACGGCCTCCTGGGTAAAGCTCATGGCGAATTCGGGAGGTGCTGCGTGCTGGTTCATGGCTGTCTTCACTGCTCGGGGTGCGTCGCGTGGGCGTGCCCGCAACGTCGTTGTTCATCTTCCATCACTACCGCAAATTGTGGAGTGTTGAAAGAAGAACTGCCAGATCTGTGATCGCTTTTGCGCGTGAAAGGGCTAGGAAGCCGCCCCGGCGCAGGGCATCAACCATCGCAGTGACCCCGCCATCGGAAAGGATATCCTGATGCGACCCCACCTTCGTGCCACTGCCGCCCGCAGGCTTGCGCTGTCCGCCGCCATGACCGCCCTGCTGGCGGCGCCTGCGCTGGCCGCACCCATGGTCTGCGGCCATGCCGGCCCCTCGCGCCTGACCGTCACTGGCGAGGGCCAGTCCCGCATCGCCCCCGACATGGCGACCGTCCAGCTGGGCGTGACCACCCAGGCCGACACCGCCAGCGCCGCGATGGAGGAGAACAGCACCCAACAGCGTGTCGTGATCGACGCGCTGACCGGCGCGGGCATCGAAGAGGCGCAGATCCAGACCGCCGGTCTGAACCTGAACCCGCTGATGCAGTACGGAGAGAACCAGGCGCCGACCGTCACCGGCTATCAGGCGACGAACACCGTGCAGGTGCGCGTGACCGACATGGCCCGTCTGGGCGAGGTTCTAGACGCCATCGTCGGCGCCGGCGCGAACGAGATCAACGGCATCACCTTCACCCGCGAGGACGGCACCGAGGCGCTGGACGACGCGCGCCGTGACGCCGTCACCGATGCCCGCCGCAAGGCTGAGCTGCTGGCCGAGGCCGCGGGCGTCGAGCTGGGGCCGATCCTGACGCTGCGGGACATCCAGACCGGCCAGGGGGGCCCACGCCCGATGATGCGCATGGAGGCCGCGATGGCCGACAGCACCCCCGTCCAGCCCGGCCAGGTCGAGATGACCGCCCAGGTCGAGATCGACTATGCCCTGGCGGGCGACGCCGCCTGCGCGCCCATGCGCGGCCCGCGCCAGGGCGGCCCGGTCCACCCGCCGATGCATGGCGACGGCGCGCCCACCCCGAGTGAGCCCATCGTGCCGGGCATCGTCGAACCGCTGCCCGACGCCCCCCAGATGGACGCGCCCGAGGCCGGCGAGACCGAAGCCCCGGCGAACTGATCCTCATGCGGGCCGGGTCACCCCGGCCCGCATCCTTCAGGCGGTGGCGCGTGCCAGCGCCTGATCCAGATCGGCGATCAGATCGTCCGCATCCTCGATGCCCACCGACAGGCGCACGATCTCGGGGGCGGCACCGGCGGCGCGTTGCTGCTCTTCGGTCAGCTGGCGGTGCGTGGTCGAGGCCGAATGGATGACCAGCGACCGCGCATCGCCCAGGTTCGCCACATGGCTGAACAGCGCCAGCGCATCGACCAGCCGGACCGCCGCCTGATAGCCGCCCTTCACCGCAAAGGTGAACAGCGCGCCCGCACCCTTGGGATACAGCCGCCGTGCCGTGGCGTTCCAGGGAGAGCTTTCCAGCCCCGCATAGGTCACCCGCTCGACCCGCGGATCGGCCTCCAGCCAGACGGCGACCTTTTGGGCGTTCTCGACATGGCGGGCCATGCGCAGGGGCAGGGTCTCGATCCCCATCAGCGTGTAATGCGCGCCCTGCGGGTTCATCGTCATGCCCAGATCGCGCAGCCCAACGGCGATTCCGTGAAAGGTGAAGGCCATCGCGCCGAAGGTCTGGTGGAAGACGGTGCCGTGATAGGCGGGCTCGGGCGCGGACAGGCTGGGGAACTTGTCGCTGGCCGACCAGTCGAAGGTGCCGCTGTCCACGACCACGCCACCCGTGACGGTGCCATTGCCGGTCAAGTATTTCGTCAGGCTGTGCACGACCAGCGTGGCACCCATCTCGATCGGGCGGCACAGATAGGGTGTGGCCAGCGTGTTGTCCACGATCAGCGGCACCCCCGCCGCATCGGTGATGGCCGCCACCGCCGGAATGTCGGTCACCGCGCCGCCCGGATTGCTGATCGATTCGCAGAACACCGCCCGGGTGTCCGCGTCGATCGCCGCCCGCAGCGCGTCGGGGTCGTCGAAATCGACGAATTTCGCGGACCACCCGAACCGCCGGATCGTAAGGCTGAACTGCGTGACCGTCCCACCATACAGCCGGGTGGAGGCGACAATGTTGCGCCCGGGCGCCATCAGCGGAAACAGCGCCATGATCTGCGCCGCATGGCCCGACGAACAGCAGACCGCGCCCGCGCCCCCCTCCAGCGCGGCCACCCGCGCCTGCAACGCGGCCACGGTCGGGTTGGTCAGGCGCGAATAGATGTATCCGACCTCCTGCAGGTTGAACAACCGCGCCGCATGATCGGCATTGCGAAACGCATAGGCCGTCGTCTGATAGATCGGCACCTGCCGCGCGCCCGTGGCGGGATCGGCCTCGGCCCCCGCATGAATCGCCCGCGTGTCAAAGCCCTGTCCGCTCATCGCATCCTCCTCCCTGAAAACCGCCTGAACCCTAGTCCGTCACCCCACGCCCCGCCAATCCCCGACCCTTCTTCTTCAGAAAAATATCCCGGGGGGAGTCCGCAGGACGGGGGGCAGCGCCCCCCTAGCGACCCTGGCGGCGCGCCATAAAGGCCAGCTTTTCGAACAACGCCACATCTTGCTCGTTCTTCAGCAGCGCGCCGTGCAGGCGGGGCAGCATCGTCGCGGCGTCGCGCTTCAGATCCTCGGGCGCCAGATCCTCGGCCAGGATCAGCTTCAGCCAGTCCAGGAACTCGCTGGTCGAGGGCTTCTTCTTCAGCCCCGGCACGTCGCGCAGCTCCATGAACTGCGCCAGCGCCATCTCCAGCAGGCGCGGCTTCAGCCCGGGGTGATGGACCGCCACGATGGCCTTCAACGTCTCGGCATCGGGAAAGCGGATATAGTGGAAAAAGCACCGCCGCAGGAACGCGACGGGCAGTTCCTTCTCGTTGTTCGAGGTGATGATGACCACCGGCCGATGCGCCGCGCGCACCGTCTCTCCCGTCTCGTAGACATGGAACTCCATCCGGTCCAGCTCCTGCAACAGGTCGTTCGGGAACTCGATATCGGCCTTGTCCACCTCGTCGATCAGCAGCACCACGCGGGACGGCGCGGTGAAGGCCTGCCACAGTTTGCCGCGGCGGATATAGTTCGACACCTCGTTGACCCGCGCATCGCCCAGCTGGCTGTCGCGCAATCGGCTGACGGCGTCGTATTCATACAGCCCCTGCTGCGCCTTGGTGGTGGATTTCACATGCCATTCGATGATCGGCATCCCCAGGCTGGTCGCCACCTGCCGCGCCAGTTCGGTCTTGCCGGTGCCCGGCTCACCCTTGACCAGCAGCGGGCGTTCCAGCGTCATGGCGGCATTGACGGCCATCGCCAGGTCGGGTGGCGCCACATAGCGGTCGGTACCGGTAAACTGCATGGAAACTCTCCTTTTGCGTGAGCCGCTTGGCCGAACCTGCCCGGTCGGGGCGGCCAGTCTGCACACAACGCATGATCTGTGCCCTGAACCCTAGTGACAAGCAGGACGTCATACTTTATGGGGGCGCGCAAGGTGCCGGAAATTTTGCTCCGCCCGGCGCCGCCGGAGGACGTATGAAAGCCCAGACCTTCCTTCCCCAGGATTATCGTCCCGCCGAGGACGAACCCTTCATGAACGAGCGTCAGCTCGAATATTTCCGGCGGAAACTGGAAGCCTGGAAACAGGAACTGCTGGACCAGTCGGCCGAGACGCTGGAGGGACTACAGGACAGCGCCCGCGCCGTTCCCGACCTGGCCGACCGCGCCAGCGAGGAAACCGACCGCGCGCTGGAACTGCGCACCCGCGACCGTCAGCGCAAGCTGGTCAGCAAGATCGACCAGGCCCTGCGCCGCATCGAGACCGGCGATTTCGGCTATTGCGAGATGACCGGCGAACCGATCAGCCTGCGCCGTCTGGACGCCCGCCCCATCGCCACCATGACGCTGGAGGCGCAGGAGCGTCACGAGCGCAAGGAACGCGTCCACCGCGACGACTGATCCGCGCCGGCGAACCGCCGCAGCAAGGCCCCGCCCCCGCGCGGGGCTTTCTGGCATTCGACGCGACATCCGAAGGGAACCCGCATGACCGCGCTGCGCGACCGCCCCGTGACCGTGATCGGCGCCGGAATAGGCGGGCTGACCGCCGCCTTGGCGCTGGCCCGGCGCGGCGCGCGGGTGATGGTGCTGGAACGCGCGCCCGCCCTGACCGAGGTCGGCGCGGGCATCCAGATCTCGGCCAACGCGGTCCGGGTCCTGGATGCGCTGGACCTTGGCCCGGCTTTGGACGCCGCCGCCCTGCGCAACCGCGCGGTGCAGCTGAACGATGCGCGGGGCCGCCGCGTGCTGCGCATGGACCTGATGCGCCACCGCCCCGATGCCCGGTTCCTGCTGATCCATCGCGCCCGGCTGATCGACCTGCTGGCCGATGCCGCGACGCAAGCCGGCGTCACCCTCCAGCTGGGCTCTGACGCGACGTCCGCTCCGGGCGACCGCCTGACCATCGCCGCGGACGGGTTGCGCAGCACCCATCGCTCCACGCTGAACGGCCAGCAGGCCCCGTTCTTCACCGGCCAGACGGCATGGCGCGCGCTGATCCCCGATGCAGGCGGCCCGCCCGAGGCACAGGTCTTCATGGCCCCCGGTCGCCACCTCGTCAGCTATCCGCTGCGCGGCGGCCTGCGCAATATCGTCGCCGTAGAGGAGCGCCGCGACTGGCAGGACGAGGGCTGGTCCCACCCCGGCGACCCGGCGCTGCTGCGGCGCAATTTCGCGGGAATTGCCGGCCCGGTGCCCGGCTGGCTGGCAGCGGTGACGCAGGTGCATCTCTGGGGCCTGTTCCGCCACCCCGTGGCGCCGCGCTGGCACGACGACCGCCTGGTCCTGTTAGGGGATGCCGCCCACCCGACGCTGCCCTTCCTGGCACAGGGCGCCGGCATGGCGATCGAGGATGCCTGGACCCTCGCCGCCTGCCTCGACGCCGACGCCGATCAGCCGCGCGCCCTAGCCCGCTATCAGGCGCTGCGCGTGCCCCGCGTCACTTGGATCATCGACGCGGCCAACGCCAATGCCGGGAACTATCACCTCGGCGGCGCGAAACGGTTGGTCGCGCATGGCGTGCTGCGCCTAGCGGACCGACTGGCACCGGGGCTGATGCCCGGACGCTTCGACTGGCTCTACGACCACGACCCGGTTGCCGTGACCCCCTGAGAACGCAGCGCGACGGCGGGGGGTGCGGGGGGCTGGCCCCCTGCCGTCGCGGGACGTAATCAGGCGGCGTGCTCGACCGCCGCGACGATCCCGTCGACCACTTCGCGCAGGACGGCCTCGTCCTCGGCCTCGGCCATCACCCGGATCAGCGGCTCGGTCCCCGACTTGCGGATCAGCACCCGGCCCGATCCGGCCAGACGCGCCTCGGCATCCGCGATCACCCGCTTGACCGGCTCCGCCGCCAGCGGGTCGGCCCCCGCGGCATAGCGCACATTCTTCAGCATCTGCGGCACCGGGTCGAACTGGCTGACCAGGGCGCTGGCCGCCAGGCCGGTCTCGGCCATCGCGCCCAAGACCTGCATCGCCGCGACCAGCCCGTCGCCGGTGGTGGCATAGTCGGTCATCACGATATGGCCTGACTGCTCTCCGCCCAGGTTGAATCCGCCCTCGCGCATCCGCTCGACCACATAGCGGTCGCCGACTTGGGTGCGTTCCAGCCGCAGGCCGCGCCCCGACAGGTAATGCTCCAGCCCTAGGTTAGACATGACTGTGGCGACCAGCGCGCCCCCCGCCAGGCGACCCTGATCGGCCCACCGGCCGGCCAGCAGCGCCATGATCTGATCGCCATCGGCCACGCGCCCGGTCTGATCCACGATCACCACCCGGTCGGCATCGCCGTCCAGACTGATGCCCAGATGCGCGCCATGCGCGCGGACCGCATCGGCGCAGGCCTGGGGATGGGTGCTGCCCACACCGTCATTGATGTTGAAGCCGTCCGGCTTGACCCCTAGGGGAATCACATCCGCGCCCAGTTCCCACAAGACCTCGGGGGCTGCGCGATAGGCCGCGCCATGGGCGCAATCCAGCACCACCTTCAGTCCGTCCAGACGCAGGCCCGCCGGAAAGGTGGTCTTGGCATATTCCATATAGCGCCCGCGCCCGTCCTCGATCCGCTTGGCGCGGCCGATATTGCCGGGCTGGGCCGGGTCGATCTGGCCTGTGACGATGGCCTCGATCTCGGCCTCGGCCTCGTCGGACAGCTTGAAGCCGTCTGGGCCGAAGAACTTGATGCCGTTATCCTCGGCCGGGTTGTGGCTGGCCGAGATCATGATCCCCAGATCGGCCCGCATCGAGCGCGTCAGGAACCCCACCGCAGGCGTCGGCACCGGCCCCAGCAGCAGCACGTTCATGCCCGTGCTGGTCAGCCCCGCCGTCAGCGCGTTCTCCAGCATGTAGCCCGACAGGCGCGTGTCCTTGCCGATCACGACGCGATGCCGGTTGCGCCCGTCGCGGCGGAAATAGCGCCCGGCGGCGGCGCCAAGGCGCAGCGCCATCTCGGCGGTCATCGGATGCGTATTGGCGCGCCCGCGCACCCCGTCGGTTCCGAACAGCCTGCGGGTCATTGCCCTGCCTCCCTCGTTTCGTTCAGGGCTGCGACCAGCCGCAGCGCCTGTGCATGCTCTGCCACGTCGTGGACGCGGTGGATCTGGACGCCCTGGGCGATGGCCGCCACGGTCAGGGCCAGCGTACCCGGCACCCGGTCCGCAGGCAATTCAGCGCCCCCGATCCGGCCGATGAACCGTTTGCGCGACACGCCCAGCAGGATCGGACAGCCCAGCCCATGATACAGCGAAATCCGGCGCAGGATGGCCAGGTTATGCGCCTCGGTCTTGCCAAAGCCGATGCCGGGGTCGATCACGATGCGGTGGCGCGGGATGCCCGCCGCCACCGCCCGCGCGATCCGCGCCTCCAGCGCATCATAGACGTCCAACAGCACGTCGTCATAGCGCGGATCGTCCTGCATGGTCTGGGGCAGGCCCTGCGCGTGCATCAGACAGACGGGCACGCCCGCCCGCGCCACCAGCCCGGGCAGGTCCGCGTCAAAGTCGAACCCCGACACGTCGTTCACCATTCCCGCGCCCGCCTGCAGCGCGGCTTGGGCCACCGCCGCCTTGCGGGTGTCGACCGATACGGGCAGCAACCCGCGCGCGGCCTCCAGCGCGGGGCGGATGCGCGCGATCTCATCGGCGGGGGTGATCTCCTCCGCGCCGGGGCGGGTCGATTCGCCGCCGATATCCAGCAGGTCGGCCCCTGCCGCCGCCAGCACGCGGCACTGGTTCACCGGATCGTAATGACCGCCATCGGAGAAGCTGTCGGGGGTGGCGTTCACGATGCCCATCAGGCGGGGGCGGTCCAGCGCCAATCCCATCAGCGGCGGCCGGGGCGCGGTCAGCGCGGCGATCACCGCATCCGGGGCGTCGGTCACGACGCGGGGGGCGTGGCCGCGCTGCAGGCATTCCAGCGCGCTGAACCCGGTCCAGCCCCCGGCCAGCGGCCAGCGGCCCCCCTGGGCCTGGGGAATCGGGCGGTAATACAGACGGTCCGTGGACATGGCCGGGATCAGTCGCAGGGAAGGCGGGCCACGGTGACGCCGTCGGGCGCCTCGGGCAGCGGCACCTGCGGGGGCAGCGCGAAATCGACGCGATGCGCCCCGAGGCGCCCGGCCAGCCACAGCGCCAGGCTGTCGGCGGTATCGCCCGCGGGAGGCGCGTCGGCGGCCAGCCGCGTGGGGGCCCAGATCACCGGCTGGCGCAGCTGGATCGCGGCGTCCAGCTCGGTCCGCGTCTCGGCCACCTCCAGCGACAGCGCGTCGGCCAGGGTCCAGGCCGCCTGGTCCAGCGCCAGCAGCGCCAGCCTGCGACCGTGCGGTCCGGCCGGAACGGGCGCGTCATGGCGCGGCACGATCACGACCGCGCCCTGCGGGACGGGTGCGCCCGGCCCGTGCACCAGAACGGTCACCGGCGCCTCGACCCCGGTGGCGGGCACGCGGCCGCGATGGCGGATGATCGACACGCCAAGCGCACCCGGACCGCGATCCAGCTTTTCGACGCTGACCTGGATGCGGGCGGCGCGGGGATGGGCCAGAACCTCGGCGGCGATGCGTTCGGCCAGGGTCTCGACCAGGTTATAGCGCTGATCGGCCATCGCCGTGTCCACGGCCTGGGTCAGAACGTCATAGGACAGGACGTGATCGACATGATCCTCGGCCCCCGCGACGGTCTCGCGCAGGTCCACGGTCAGGTTGAAGCGCAGGCGCTGATCCTGTCCGCGTTCGGACTGAAAGGCGCCGATGTCGGCCGAGAGCACGTGGTCGCGCAGAAAGATGCGGTCGGGATGTTCCATAGCCGCCATTCACCCGAAATCTGTGGCATGGGCAAGCCCCGCCGCAGCCGCAGCCCCTTCAGTTCGAGGCGACGCGCTGGTTGCCACGGTAAAAGATGTGCCGGCCGATCTGCACGGTGCGCTGGAACCGGTGGGACCAGGCGGGGCTGACGGCGGGGGTGTGGAAATAGGTCGCGCCGCCGGTCAGCTGGCGCGGGGCGCCGGCCAGCGCCTCGGAGGCGATGTCCTGGGCGCGCAGATAGGCGACCTTGTTGCGGATCGGCTTGGCGCCGCCGATGGTATAGCTGAACTGGCTGGGCTGGTTGATCACGCCGCAGACGGTCGAGGGAAAGGTGCCGCTGTCCACGCGGTTCAGGATGACCTCGGCCACGGCCAGCTGGCCCTGACGCCCCTCTCCGCGGGCCTCGTGATACAGAGCCTCGGCCATGCAGTTCAGGTCGTCGCGCGAAAAGCCGCGGCGCGTGCTGGCCAGGTGCAGCGTCTCGACCGGGGTGTCGGGGGCGATCTCCAGCGGAGCGGGTTCGGCATCGGTGAACAGCAGAGGCGTGGGACGGGGGGCATTGGCGGCGGCCTGGAGGGCGCCGAACATCCCGGCATCGGCGGAAAACAGCGATCCGTTGCCTCCGGCCGAGGCAGTCGTGGTCAAAAGGGGCAAGGCTGTGACGGCACAGAGACAGGCGCGCGCCAGCCGGTTGGGCAGCTTGGGCATGGTCAGTCCTATATCAGACCCGTGTTGACGGGCCATTAATGCCCGGTCGAACAGGAACAGACTGTCACGCCGGGCGGGCTGACGAAGTAATTAGGTTTTTCACGACCCACACGGCCATCCCACAACCGCGTGAGATCCCGAACAGGCCCGTTCAGGCCAACTTTGGGCAGCATTCCGCCAGCCGGTTTTGTGCAGACAGGCGGGTTCCGGCGCATCTTGCGTTATGTGCAATCATATGGATGGCAAATCCGCAACTGCCAGTTGCAGAATCAGCGCAGGGGCGCTGCAGCCCGTCCCCGGATCGCGGATTGGGCCGCCGCCAGCCGCGCGACCGGCACCCGGAACGGTGAGCAGGAGACGTAATCCACCCCTGCCTGATGGCAAAACGCGATGGATTCCGGGTTGCCGCCATGCTCGCCGCAGACGCTGATGGTGATGCCGGGTTTCTGCTGGCGGGCGCGCTGAACGCCGATCAGGACCAGCTCTCCGACGCCGTCCTGGTCCAGGACGTGGAACGGGTCCTCGGCATAGACGCCCTGGCCGACATAGGCGCCCATGAAGCGGCCCGCATCGTCGCGTGACAGGCCATAGGTCATCTGCGTCAGATCGTTCGTGCCAAAGGACAAGAAGGCCGAATGGGCGGCGATGTCGCCGGCCCGCAGCGCGGCGCGGGGCGTTTCCACCATCACGCCAAGGCGATAGGTGAAATCGGTGCGGCGTTCGTTTCTGACGGCGGCGGCGACGGCGTCGATGCGGGTCTTGACCAGCTCGACCTCGCGCATGGCGCTGACCAGGGGGATCATGATCTCGGGGACGATGGGGTCGCCCTTGAGGCTGGCATCGACCGTCGCCTCGAAGATGGCGCGGGCCTGCATGTCGTAGATTTCCGGCACCGTGATCCCCAAGCGCACGCCGCGCATGCCCAGCATCGGGTTGAACTCGGTCAGAGCCTCGACGCGGCGGGTGACGTCGGACAAGGGCAGGTCCAGTGACTCGGCCAGCTCGCGCAGCCCCTCGCGGTCATGGGGCAGGAATTCGTGCAGCGGCGGATCGAACAGGCGGATGGTGACCGGCAGCCCGGCCATGATCTCGAACAGGCGGGTGAAGTCCTGGCGCTGCATGGGCAGGATGCGTTCCAGCGACAGGCGGCGATCGTCGGGGGTGTCGGCAAAGATCATCTCGCGCATGGCGGGCAGCCGCTCGGCGTCAAAGAACATGTGCTCGGTCCGGCAGAGGCCGATACCCTGGGCCTGAAAGCGGCGGGCGGTCTCGGCATCCTCGGGGGTGTCGGCATTGGCGCGCACGCCCAGGCCACCTGCCTCGGCCGCCCAATCCATCAGCTGGGTGAAGGCATCGTCCAGCGCCGGGGGCAGCAGCACCGCCGCGCCCGCCAGAACCTCGCCCGAGCTGCCGTCGATGGTGACCTCGTCGCCCTCGCGCAGGGTGCGGCTGCCGGCGCGGACGGTGCGGGCGCGGGCGTCGATGGTCAGGCCGCTGGCGCCCACGATGCAGGGCAGGCCCAGCCCGCGTGCGATGACCGCCGCGTGGCTGGTCGTGCCGCCCCGTTCGGTCAGCACCGCGACCGAGGCATGCATGCCGCGGATATCCTCGGGGATGGTCTCTCGGCGCACCAGGATGCAGGGCTCTCCGCGGGCATGCGACGACTGCGCAGCGGCGGCGGTAAAGACGATGCGCCCGGTGGCGGCACCCGGGCTGGCGTCGATGCCGCGCGCGATCACGTCACGCGGCGCACGCGGGTCGACCTGGTGGTGCAGCAGATCGGCCAGGGCGCGCGGTTCGACCCGCATCAGCGCCTCCTCGGGGGGGATGATGCCGTCGCGGGCCAAGCTGACGGCGATGCGCACGCTGGCGCGGCTGCCGCGCGTCACGCGCACCGCGTCGATGACGCTGATCCGGCCGCCGGTGACGACGAACTCGATCTGCATCTCCTCGCGCAGACGTTCGCGGGCGGCGATGCCAAAGCGGACCAGGTCGGCGAAGATCTCGGGCGCGGTCTCCTCCAGCGAGGGGCCGCGATCGTCGCGGGTCAGATACAGCGTCTCGGCCCCGGTGCCGATGGTGGCGCCGTGGCGCTGGCCGCGAAAGCGCCCGGTGACGCGCGGTGTGCCTGTGACGGGGTCGATGAACTGGATCGTGCCAGAGCCGCAGATGCCGGGCCCAAGCGCCAGTGCCATCTCCTGCACCACCAGGCCCAGGGGCGCATCGGCGGGCGCGCCCTTGGCCTGACGCAGCAGGCGCGCCGTGGGGCCGTCCCAGGCCCGTGCCATGCTGCGCAGCACCTGGTTCAGCTGTTCGACCGGGTCCTGGGGGAAGGGCTGGTCCATCTCGTCGTGATAGCAGCGCAGGGCATCGGCCAGCGCGCCGTCGCCATCCTGGCTGAACATGTCGGGGTCCAGCCGCGCGATGTGGATGGCATAGCTTTGAACAAAGGACAGATAGACCGCATCGGCGTTCTGCCGCCCGATGGCCGCGGCCAGCCGCCCGTGCAGCGCGTCGTTGATGCCCACGTTCAGCACCGTGCCCGGCCCGCCCCATTCCGGCATGACGGCCGAGGGGCGCACGCTGACCAGACCGCTGCCCGCGAAAACCTCGGCCAGGACGTCGGGGGCCACGGGGCGCCCCTGCGCGATCATGCGCACGGCATCGGCAGAGATCGCAAAGCTGCGCGGCACGGGCAGGTCCATGCGGACCAGCCGCTGCAGGCATTTCGCCCGCCAGCCGTGATCGGCACGGTCGATCCGCCCCGAGGGGGTGATCAGCGTCGCCTGAGAGGGGTGGGGCATGTCCATGGGGGCAGAGCATGGCGGTCCGACGCCCATGCCGCAAGTGCGAAAACGTATGGCCCGCCCCGTCTGCAAGCGGCAATTTTTGATGACATGATCAGTCTGCACAAACGTATCCGGCATGTCGGCACAAAGGCCGCCG
>NZ_MEES01000042.1:0-12893 GCF_001724535.1 Paracoccus sp. SCN 68-21
TAAAGGTGCTGACATGATTCATCCTTTCTGGGAGGATGAATCACAAGCAGACCCCTTTGGGAATCCCATGATTCCGGTTTTTGCAGAAACGCTTTAACAAGTCCGCGCCGGGCGGCCGGAGACGCGGCACCGATGGGCCAGCGCCCAAGCGACCCCGCATCCACCCTGACGGGCAAGACCCTCCAACCCGACAGCGCCGTTCTTTGCCCAGCCGGACCAGACAGCGGCGTGTTATTGGCGCCACCCGCAGGCAGGGCCGTGCTGCGGGGTTCGGGGGCGGTGCCCCCGCGCAGACCGGACCCCTTCGATGGGGGTCCGGTCTGCTCCGGCTCAGATCAGGCGGATCGGGATCAGCCCGCGCAGGGCATTGCCGCAAAAGGCCTCGCCCTGCCGCAGGTCGTCCGGCGACAGGACCGCCTCCTGCGCCTGCCCATCACGCAGCAGGTGCGCCCGCAGGACGCCGGGCAGAAGGCCGCAGGCCAGCGCAGGCGTCACCAAGCGGTCGCCGCGGCGCAGAAAGACGTTGGTGATCGTACCCTCGCACAGCGCGCCATCCTCGTTGCACAACAAGGCCTCGTCCGCCCCGGGGGGAAGCGCGGCGCGCGCGGCCTCGTAGACCGGACGGTTCGAGGACTTGATGCCCAGCCAAGGGTTGGACGGATCAAGGCGCAGCGGCGACGTCACCACGCGCCATTGCGGGGGCCCAGGCGGCAGCGGCGCATGGGTCAGCGCCACCGCCCCATCCGCCGTGACCGCCAGACGCGCGCGCAGCACCTCGCCGCGCGGTAGCCCCGCCAGCGTCGTCCGTACCCGCCCCTCGTCCAGCGGAAAGCCCACCGCGGCACAGTCCCGACGCAGCCGATCGCGATGGAGGTCCCACAGGAGGATGCGCCCATCCGCCTCCGCGCGCATCGTCTCGAAAACGGTCAGACCGTCGGGAATGGGCCCAGGAATGCGGATTTGCACAATGCCTCCTCCCATTCCGGTCCGGCCTCGCTGTCATGGATGATGCCGCCACCGACGTTCAGGCGCAACCGGTCCGGCGCCTCGAACCAGGGCGAGCGGATGGCGACACTGAACCGCATCGGCCCCGCCGGATCGACCCATCCGATGGCCCCGCAATAGATCTCGCGCGGGGCGGCCTCCAGTTCGGCGATGATCTGCATCGACCGGATCTTGGGCGCGCCGGTGATGGACCCACAGGGAAACAGCGCCCCCAGGATTTGCGCCAGCCCGACCCCCGGCTGCAGCTGCCCCTGCACGGTCGAGACCATCTGATGCACGGTCGCATAGCGTTCGACATGGAACAGCTGCGGCACCTGCACGCTGCCGGGGCGGCAGATGCGGCTGATGTCGTTGCGCAGCAGATCGACGATCATCAGATTCTCGGCCCGGTTCTTTTCCGAGGTCTGCAGGGCCTGCGCTGCGGCCATATCCGCGGCGGGGTCAGCAAGGCGGGCGGCGGTGCCCTTCATCGGGCGGGTCAGGATGCGCCGCTGGTCGTCCACGGCAAAGAACAGCTCGGGGCTGCGCGACAGAACGATGGGGCCGCCCAGATCGACGAACGCCCCCTCGCCCACCGGCTGCCGGGCCGCCAGCGCGGCGTAAAGCGCCAGCGGGTCGCCCGACACCTCGGCCGTCAGCGGAAAGGTCAGGTTGATCTGATAGGTATCGCCCGATTCGATATAGCCATGCACCGCTGCGATTGCAGCGTCATATCGCGCCCGATCCCACAGCGGACGCAGCCTGCCAAACTGCGCCTCAGCCCCCGCAGGCAGCGGCGGCGCGGGTCTTGGACCGTCAAAGACCCCCATCAGGATCAGCGGCATCCGCCGGTCCGCGGGCATCAGCTCGGCCAGGCGCGGGGTCAGGGCATGGCCCAGCTCATAGGACAGATACCCCGCCAGCCAGCAGCCCCGCGCCTGCGCCGCCTGCATCGCCGCCAGCGCCGGGCCCACGCCCTGCGGCGTGTCGGCCCGGATCACCGCCTGAGGCCCGGCGAACAGCGTGCCGCAGCCCAGGGGCCCGGTGTCGAACCGGATCATGCCCTCGCTCACGGGGCGGGCTTTCGGGCGGCGCGGCCTTCGCGGATCTTGGCGGCCAGGTCGCGGGCGACGGCAAAGGCCCCCTTGATCCGCTCGCCGTCGGTGGCAAAGTCGCGCTTGAGGACGATCTTGTTGTCGGTGACCTTGGCCGTGCCCCGCTCGTCGGCCAGGAAATCGACCAGGCCCGCGGGGTTGGGGAACTTGTCCAGGTGGAACTGGACGGTGATGCCCTTGGGGCCCACATCCAGCTTGGCGATATTGGCGCGTTTCGCCATCGCCTTGATGCGGATCACCAGCAACAGCGTGTTCACCTCACGCGGCAGGGGGCCGAAACGGTCGATCAACTCGGCCGCGAAGCCCTCCAGCTCCACCTTGGTGGTCAGTTCGGCAAGCCGACGATACAGGCCCAACCGCACGTCCAGATCGGGGATGTAGCTGTCGGGGATGGTCACAGGCACGCCCAGGTTCAGCTGGGGCGCCCATTCATCCTCGGGCGTGCCCTCCAGCTCTCCGGATTTCAGCTTGGCGATCGTCTCCTCCAGCATCTGCTGGTACAGCTCAAAGCCGACCTCCTTGATATGGCCCGACTGCTCCTCGCCCAGCAGATTGCCCGCGCCGCGCAGGTCCAAATCCTGCGATGCCAGGTTGAAGCCCGCGCCCAGCCCGTCGATGGAGCCCAGGAACTTCAGCCGCCGCATCGCCTGCGGGGTCAGGGGCACGCGGGGCTTGGTGGTCAGATAGGCATAGGCCCGCGCCTTGGACCGCCCCACCCGGCCCCGGATCTGGTAAAGCTGCGACAGGCCGAACATGTCGGCGCGCCAGACGATCATCGTGTTCGCGGTCGGAATATCCAGCCCCGATTCCACGATGGTCGTGGCCAGCAGCACGTCATGGCTGCCGTCATAAAAGGCGTTCATCCGCTGATCCAGATCGCCCGCCGCCAGCTGGCCGTGGGCGACGATATAGTTCAGCTCGGGCATGTTCTCGGTCAGCCAATGCTCGACCTCGGGCAGGTCGGTCAGGCGCGGGACGACAAAGAAGGACTGTCCGCCGCGATACTTCTCGCGCAGCAGCGCCTCGCGGATGGTGACGCTGTCGAATTCGCTGACATAGGTGCGGATCGCCAGGCGGTCCACCGGCGGCGTGCTGATGACCGACAGGTCGCGCACGCCGGTCAGGGACAGCTGCAGCGTGCGGGGGATGGGCGTCGCGGTCAGGGTCAGGACGTGGATGTCCGACCGCAGCTCCTTGAGGCGTTCCTTATGGGCGACGCCGAAATGCTGCTCCTCGTCGATGATCAGCAGGCCCAGGTTCTTGAATCGCACGCCCTTGGCCAGCACCGCATGGGTGCCGACGACGATGTCCACCTGCCCGTCCGACAGGCCGGTGCGGGTGGCCGCGGCATCCTTGGCGCTGACAAAGCGCGACAGGGGGCGGACCGTGATCGCGGTGCCTCGGAACCGTTCGACAAAGCTGCGATAGTGCTGGCGGGCCAGCAGGGTCGTGGGGGCGACCACGGCGACCTGCATCCCCTGGCTTGCGGCGATGAAGGCCGCGCGCATCGCGACCTCGGTCTTGCCAAAGCCCACATCGCCCACGACCAGGCGGTCCATCGAACGGCCCATCGCCAGATCGCCGGCCACGTCCTCGATGGCTGACAGCTGGTCGTCGGTCTCGCTATAGGGAAAGCGCGCGGCAAAGGCCTGCCAGTCGTGATCCTCGGGCTCCAGCACCGGGGCGGGACGCAGCAGGCGTTCGGCGGCGACGCGCATCAGCTTGTCGGCGATCAGCTTGATGCGTTCCTTGAGGCGCGCCTTGCGGGCCTGCCAGGCGCCACCGCCAAGGCGGTCCAGCAACCCCTCCTCGTGGCCATAGCGCGACAGCAGTTCGATATTCTCGACCGGGACATAGAGGCGGTCGCCCCCCGCATATTCCAGCGCCACGCAGTCATGCGGCACCTTGAGCGCCATGATCGTCTCGATGCCGGTATAGCGACCGATGCCGTGTTCGACATGCACGACCAGATCGCCGGGCGACAGGGTCTGGGTATCCTTCAGGAAATTGTCGGCCTTGCGCCGCTTTTTTGCGCCCCGGATCAGCCGGTCGCCCAGCACATCCTGTTCCGAGATGACCGCGATCCGCCCCAAGGCGGTGCCGTCGGCGACAAAGCCCTCCTCCAGCGGCCAGACGGCCAGACCGATGCTGCCCGCAGCGTCAGACAGGTCGCGCAGATCGGCGATGGGCTTGGCACCCGCCAGCCCCTCATCGGTCAACAGGCCCGACAGGCGGTCGCGCGCCCCGTCCGAAAAGCTGGCGATGACCACGCGGTGCGTGCGCGCCAGCGTCTTGACGTGACCGGCCAGCGCGCTGAACAGGTTGATCTGTTCGGCCTGGCGTTCGGGGGCGAAGTTGCGCCCCGGACGCCCGCCCGCATCCAGCACGCCCGGACCGGGCGGCTGGTTCAGCACCGACAGGCGCAGCACGCGGTGCGGGGCCAGCCAGGCGGCCCATTCCCCTTCCGTAGGGAACATCGCGTCGGGGGGGATGGGTTTATAGACGGTGTCGCTGCGGCCCTTGGCGGCCATGGCAGCGCGGCGGGCCTCGAACTGTTCGCGGATGGTGTTGCGTCGCGCGTCGATCACCTGGCCGATATGGTCGTCCAGCACCACCGAGGCGCCGGGCAGATAGTCGAACAGGCTCTCCATCCGGTCGTGGAACCAGGGCAGCCAATGCTCCATGCCCGCGGTCTTGCGGCCCGCGCTGACGCTTTCGTACAGCGGATCGCTGGTGCCACCGCCATGCTCGGTCCGATAGTTCTGGCGGAAGCGGGTGATCGAGGCCTCGTCCAGGATCACCTCGGACATGGGGGCCAGCTCGACCCGGTCCAGCTTTTCGGTGGTGCGCTGCGTGTCGGGATCAAAGCGGCGCGCCCCGTCCAGCACGTCGCCGAACAGGTCCAGCCGGATCGGCCCGGTGGTGCCCGGGGGATAGATGTCGATGATGCCACCCCGGATCGCATAATCGCCGGGGTCGGTCACGGTCGCGGTCTGCGCAAACCCCATGCGGACCAGGAAATCGCGCAAAGCCGCTTCGTCGATGCGGTCGCCCACGCGGGCGATGAAGGCCAGCCCGGTGACCAGATCCCGCGCGGGCAGGCGCTGCAGCACCGCGTTCAGCGTGGTCAGCAACACGAACGGCCCCTTGACCCGCCCCTGGGCCAGGCCCGCCAGCGTGGCCATGCGCGCCGCCTGCACCTCGGCCGCCGGAGAGACGCGGTCATAGGGCGTCGTGTCCCAGGCCGGGAAATCCAGCACCGGCAGATGCGGCGCGACAAAGGCCAGGGCGGCGCGCGTCGCCTCCATGCGGCGGTCGTCGCGGGCCACGTGGATCACGGGGGCACCACGGTTTTCGGGTCGCGCGGCCTCGCGCGCGATCAGCGCGGCGTCATAGCCTTCGGGCGCGCCGGAGAGGATCAGCTGTTCGGACATGATGGTTGACCTAAGGCCCGGGACGGTGAAGTCAAGCGGGCTAGAAGCCCAACGGATGCAGGACCGTCCACAGCGCCCCCCACAGCGCCGTCACGGCGACCGATATCATCGACAGGATGGTGACGAAACGCTTGTGCCAGATCATCGCGCGGGCGGCGTCGGCGGCGGCCTGCGACACGGGCGCGCGGCCCTCCTGCGCGGCATGGACCAGAGGCACCAGACGGCGCGCCAGCCGCACGCGCATCCAGAACAGCGCCCAGAACGGCACCAGCAGCAGGGTCAGCGCCTGCGCCATCTCCAGCCCAAAGCCAAAGCCCAGCACCGCCAGAGAGGTGATCAGAAAGCTGGTGACGCCCAGAAACACGGCCCCCTCGCGCGCGCCCAGCTGCCAGCGCGGCAGGATCAGCGACAGCCAGTCCAGCAGCGTGATGACGGCGGTGCCCTGACCATCGCCCTGGCCCTGCGCCTGATGGGCGCGCGACAAGACCTCGGTCGGCACGCCCAGCACGCTGCGCCCGACCATGGACCAGGTGCCGATCAGCACCAGCCAGAACCAGATCGAGGAAAAGGACCGGCTGCCCAGAAGCCCCAGCAGGTTGTCGAATTGCGGCACGGGCAGTTCCTTGTCCTTGTCTGCGCGCGACCTTAGAACGGGTTTCGACCAAGGAAAAGCGGCACGGTTGCCCCACCCCAGACAGGAGGCCCGCCATGGCCAGTCCCATCATCGCCCCCTTCCCCGCCGGCCGCCTGCGCCGGCTGCGCCGCAATGCCAACATCCGCGCCATGGTGTCCGAACGGAACCTGACGCCCGCCAACCTGATCTGGCCGATCTTCGTGACCGAGGTCGCCGGCGCCGAGGGCGAGATCGCCTCCATGCCGGGGGTCGAGCGTCTGACGCTGGACGGGGCCAGACGCGCCGCCGAACGGGCCGCACGCCTGAACATCCCCGCGATCTGCATCTTTCCCCATTCCGATCAGGCCAGCCGCACGGATGACTGCGCCCGCGCATGGGACCCCGACAATATCGGCAACCTGGCCATCCGCGCGGTCAAGGAGGAGGTCCCCGACCTGGTCGTGATGACCGACATCGCGCTTGACCCTTACAATGCCAACGGCCATGACGGGCTGGTCCGGGACGGAGAGATCCTGAACGACGAGACGATCGAGGCGCTGGTGCGCATGGCGCTGGTCCAGGCCGATTGTGGGGCCGACATCCTGGGCCCAAGCGACATGATGGACGGCCGCATCGCCGCCCTGCGCGCCGCCCTGGAACGTCACGATCACAAGAACGTCGCCATCCTGTCCTATGCCGCGAAATTCGCCAGCGCCTTCTATGGTCCGTTCCGCGATGCGGTGGGGGCGTCGGGTCGGCTGGTGGGCGACAAGAAGACCTATCAGATCAACCCCGCCAATCGCGGCGAGGCGATCCGCTGCGTCGCGCGCGATCTGGCCGAGGGCGCGGACATGGTCATGGTGAAACCGGGCATGCCCTATCTGGACATCTGCCGCGCGGTCAAGGACGAGTTCGGCGCGCCGACCTTTGCCTATCAGGTCAGCGGCGAATACGCGATGATCGAGGGGGCCATCCGCAACGGCTGGCTGTCGCGCGACGCGATGGTGGAAAGCCTGCTGGGCTTTCGCCGGGCGGGCTGCGACGGGGTCTTGAGCTATTTCGCGCCCACTGTGGCCGAGATGCTGGCGTGACGCCCGGCGCTGGCGTATCCTGCCGGGCAACGGACCGGCACGAGCCCCGCACAGCGACACGAGGCGACACATGAGCAATGCACACAACCTGTCCCGGCGCAGCCTGCTGCTGGCCGGGGGCGCGGCCCTGCTGGCGGCGGGGTGCAGCAACGCGGTCGGCAGCGACGCCGCCGCCCAGCTGGACGCGCGGGTCGATCAGACGCATCGATATCTGATCGGCACCTATCCCGCCTCGGCGCCGCTGCTGCAGAACGCGCGCGGCGTGCTGTACATGCCCCTGATGACCGAGGCCGCCCTGGGATTCGGCGGCGCCTATGGCCAGGGCGCGCTGCGCATCGGCGGGCAGACGGTCGACTATTACTCCGCGACCCGCGCGACCGTGGGCTTTCAGGCCGGCGCGCAGCAATATGCGCATGTGCTGATCTTTCAGGACGAACAGGCGCTGATGGCGTTCCGCGCCGCACCTGGCTGGACCGCGGGGGCCGGGGCCTATTACGCGCTGCCGTCGGGCGGCATGGCGGTGGGGGCCGACACGTTCAGCGCTCAGTTCCCGGTCGTGGCGATGATCTTTGGCCAGTCGGGCCTGATCGCGGGCGCGGCCATCGAGGGCACGAAATACACCCGCGTCATCCCCTCGGCCCTGCCCGACGTCCAGTTCGGCACTCTCAGCCTGCCGCCGATGGGCGCGGGCGGCTAAAGCAGCGCCGCGCGGTCCCCGGCCAGCCCGATGACCATCGCGGCGTCAAATCCCCCCTCGACCTGGGTGACCTCGGCATAGGCGCCCTGCCCCGCCCGACGCGCGATGCCGTCCTGATCGTTGAAGATCCGGCCCCGCGTGCTGGCGCGGGCATAATCGGGCAGCTGGTCGAACACCGCCCGGCTGAAGCGGTCGGGGAAAAAGATCTGGCCGGTCAGCAGGTCGCGCTGACCCAGCAGCACCTTGAAATGCACATGCGCCGTGCGGCCGCGATACCAGCCCGGCCAGATGCTGCGAAACGCCACGCGCCCGGCCTGATTGGTCATCTGCGCCCCGCGCAGGAAGGTCGTCCCGCGCATGTCGCCCTGTTCCTGCCCCGGATAGCCGCTGTAGTTGCCCTGCGCATCGCAATGCCAGATATCGACCCGCGCCCCCTCGATCGGGCGGCAGGCGGCATCCACCACCTGCAGCCGCAGCGCCATCGGGTGGCCCCGCTTACCGTCGCGGATGTCGCCGCGCATCAGGCGGGGGTCGAAATAGAACGGCCCCTCGGTCGTCTTGGGCGTCAGCTGGCAGACATTCGCGGCGATCAGATGGGCGGCGCGGGCCTCCTGCGCCAGCGCCTGCCCCACCGCGCCGATGCCCAGGACCGAAGGGGCGGCCAGGGCCAGGCTCTGCAACAGCTGACGGCGGTCGATCATGGCGGCATCTCCTGTGGTGCGCGGCCCATGATGCCCGCCATGGCCCCGGCGCAAAGTCACATTGCCGTCAGGCCCCCTCGGTCGAGGTCAGGTGCCTGAGCCCATGCGTCACATCCGCCCGCACCGCCAGGCGCAGCGCCGGTTCGTCGCCCGCCCGCAGGGCGGCCAGGATCATCCGGTGATGGCGCGGCGGCTCGTTGCGTTTGACGCGGCCATACAGCGCCCGCATCGTCGGCCCCAGCTGCAGCCAGATCGTCTCCAGCATGGCCAGCATGGCTGGGGCCTGGGCGCGCAGATACAGCATCCGGTGGAATTCCAGGTTGCAGCGGATATAGCCCACCGCGTCATGACGCTCGACCGCGTCGGCGATGCGGCCGTTCATCAGTGCCAGCCGGTCGATCAGCGCGAAATGCGCGCGCGGCAGGGCGCGGGCGGCCAGCTCGGGCTCGATCAGGGCGCGCAGCGCGGCCAGCTCCTCGATGCGGTCGTCGGTCAGCGCGGGTGTGGCGACCCGGCCCGACCCCGACAGGGTCAGCGCGCCCTCGGCCACCAGGCGGCGGACGGCCTCGCGCGCGGGCGTCATGGACAGGTGGTGGTCACGGGCGATGCCGCGCAGGGTCAGCGCGCGGCCGGGCGGCAGCTCTCCCAGCATGATCTGGCTGCGAAGGCTGCGATACAGGCGTTCATGCGCGGTGGGATCGGTGGGGCTCATGGCCTTGGTGTGATCACGAATCACCGCCCCGTCAATCGCGGAAGCGCCACAGCATCAGATCGCCGCCTTGGGCACGCAACCAGGCCCTATGGGGGGCATGGCCGGGCATCAGCGCCTCGACCTGCGCCCAGAACCGGGCCGAGTGGTCCATATGCGCCAGATGCGCGACCTCATGGGCGGCGACGTAATCCAGGACGGCGGGCGGCGCCATGGCCAGCCGCCAGCTGAACATCAGCCGCCCGTCCTGGGTGCAGCTGCCCCATCGGGACCGCGTGTCGCGCAGCACGATCGCCCGATAGGGCCGCCCCAGATCGGCCGACAGCCGGTCGCAGGCCGCCCGCAACCGCAGCAGCGCCAGCTGTTTCAGCCAGGCCGCGGCGGTGCTGCCTACAGGACGGCCCTGCGGCACCAGCAGGCGGTCGCCGTCGATCCGGGGGCGGCGCAGATCGGCGAGCGTCAGGATCAGCGCGCGCCCCTCGACAGGCAGGGCGGCGCCCGCGACCGCCTGCGCCCGGGCGGGCAGACGCGCCACCGCCGCCCGCAGCCAGTCGCGGCGCGATCGCGCAAAGTCCTGGCCCTGCGACAGCGGCACCCCGACCGGCAGCGTCAGCACCGGGTCCGACCCGTCGCGCGGCACCCGCAGCGTCATCCGACGCGCACGCCCCGAGCGGCGCAGCTGCACCGCCAGCCCCTCTTCGATGGTGATCCGCTGATCCACGCTTGCCATGCCCGCCTCGGCCTGCCAGATAAAGCCTTTGACACCCTCTGGCCGCTATGGCAGGGGAACGCCCGATTTCCCCTAATCGCGGCTGAAGGAGAATACCATGCCCAAAGAGGAATGGGGCACCAAACGCCTGTGCCCGCATTGCGCGACCCGGTTCTATGATCTCAAGGCCGATCCGATGACCTGCCCGGCCTGCGGCAACACGTTCAGCGTGGACAGCCTGACCGATGGCCGCGGCAAGACCCTGGTGACCGAAAAGACCGTGGCCGCCACCGAAGACGACGACCTTGTCGACGACGAGGAGGACATCGCCGATGACGCCGCCGAGATCGACGACGATCTGCTGGAGGAGGACGATGACGACGGCGACGTGTCGCTGGACGACATCGCCGACGTCGCCGGCGACGAAGAAGAATAAAACCCAAGGCCGCGCCCCAAGGCGCGGCCTTTTCCATTGCGGCCCCGCGCCTTTGGGCTATTTTTCCGGCCCTGCGACGGGCGCATCAAAAATCTCTTTGGGGCTGCGGATTTTCCGCTTGCGCCCCGCGCCGCCCCCCCCTATAGACCCCACACGCGGCGGCGCTGAAGCGCTTCGCGGACCTCACGGTGGGGCCATAGCTCAGTTGGTAGAGCGCTTGAATGGCATTCAAGAGGTCAGGGGTTCGATTCCCCTTGGCTCCACCAATAATATCAATCATGCACTTGATTTCTTTGCGAAAAACAGCCGCCGCGCTTTTTGCTTCCCCCGATAGATTACGGCACAGACCGGAATGTGCTGGAATGTGCGGGCGCAAAAAATGACGCGAACAGACCCACACTCCCCTTTGCAAAACTGTTTTGAGTGAGAATGAACCGGGGCTTCGGGTCTACGACATCTACCCGCCCCCGTCTTTCTCGGGGGGGCTGGTAGCCGCTTTGGCCAGTTTCTGCATTCCATGTTGCTCAGATTGCAGGCTCATTTTCATAACAGAGGCTTTAATCTCTGCGTGCTGGTCACGCCGGTCGGCTGGGCCTGCCCCCGGCAAAGCTTTGTCACCCCCCCACCAGCCCACTCCAGACGTCCTGAACTGTGCCTACGGCTTGTTTCTATCTGCGCCGGTCCTGCCATCATCAAGCATTGGTGTTTTGGACCGCCCCCCGCCGTTGGGCGCGCAGCCCGTCAGGGGTCGCCGGGTTCGATCAGGTCAGGGCCATCGTCGTGCAAACCAAACCGCGCAACGGCGTAAGTCCGCAGGCGGGCCGTTGCGCCCAGTTCGGGCGCGTCGGCACCAGACAGCCAGGCATCGCGTTCGTCCGCGTCTAGGATGACCGGCATCCGGTGGTGGATGGCGGCGACGGTATCGGTGGCGGCGCGGTCAGGATGGTGCAGGTCAGCAGATCCTGCCAGCGGGACGCCAGACCGGCGAACCATAGGGTTTCCTAATTGCCTGCCGACAGGATGGCATGGGGTTGCTTTGCGCCCTTGTCGCCCGTCCATTCGTAGTAGCCGCCAGCGGGGATCAGGCAGCGGCCATGTTTCCAGACGGCGCGAAAGGTGGGCTTGGTGGCGGCATCCTCGATACGGGCGTTGAAGGTGGTGGCCTTCCAATCGCGCAGGTCGCCCTTGTGCCAGGACGGGACCAGCCACCAGCGGGCCAGTGCCGCCTTGGCCGGGTCGGATGGCACGACAATAACGTCTTGCGTCGGCTTGATATTGAAGCGGCGCGTGAACGGGTCGATCTTGATCTGCGACAACTCCAGTTCGGTGCCGCGCAGGTTGGGATCAATGAATCGCCCGCACATCGCGCCCCAGCCGCCCTGCGCCGCAGCCCGGTCCTGATTAAGCCGGAACAAGCGGGTCAAGATTTCATCATCGGTCAACAGGCCCGCGCGCCAATCATCGCCCCAACCATAGGCGTCTGCCACGGTGGCATCCAGATTGGCATGGGCATGGGCCAACCATGCAGGGCGGGCGTTATACAGGTTCGTCAGGGTGCCTTTTTTCAACTCCTTTTCCGCCTTGTCATCGACGGGCATGATGCGGTCGGGATAGCCCGGCACGACCTCGGGGACGCGGCGCACCAAATCGGACGGGTTCAGCCAGTTTTCGCGCAGTTCGTTCAAGCGGGCGGCAGCGGTAGCGATGGCCTGCGCGCGAGGATCGGCGGCATAGTCGGCGGCGGGAATGTCGGGCGTCAGGCCCTCGGGAAGGGGAAGGTTTCGAAAGTGGTCGACGGGGTGTAGCGAGGATCGTTGCCCACCCCCAGAAACGTGCCTATCCGCAGCGACCAGAGTTCATGGAAGCGAGAATGCAGGATGCCAAAGGTGGTGTTATCGACGCGAGCAACTGCAATTACCGCAGAGTCAGGCAGGGTGGATTTATGGGTCCATGTGAATAGTCTGTGTTTGGACACACGTGGGCTTAAAATGAGCCGATCAACGCCCTTCAATGCCTTACGTATCTCTGTTCTTGGGCGCTGATGAATCTACCATCCATCTAATGCTCGTGTTTCCCGGCCACGAAGAGGAGGCTTGCCCACTTTTTTCTTTCACCATTTTCATTATCAATGGCTTTTCTCACGTAATTAAAGGGAACCTCGAACAATGCAGCATCATTCTCAGTTATGTGTGCGCCAAAATCGATCACCCACTGGCCGGATGGGCGTCGTGTAACATCCATACCATTAGACCACGGCCTAGGTGTTCTATCCCGGATGATCACGTAGACCCTCGCCGGACCGCGTTCTTCGTGGCAAGATCGATCCTGGGCGAGCTTCGGGACGGGAGGCGAGGATGCTGATTTCTCTTCACAAGCAGGCAGCGACAACACCGAAGATACGGGC
>NZ_MEES01000043.1:0-12842 GCF_001724535.1 Paracoccus sp. SCN 68-21
GCGCGGCGCGGCGCCTGAGCGCGCCAGGGGGCATGTTTTCCTGACCCGGACTGCGGGGCGCGATTGCCCCCCGCAGCGGCCTCGGCTATACCGAACCCCAACTAGATGTTGAGGAATACCCGTGGCCGACACCCCAGAAGACGATCTGCCCGAAACCCCCGAAGAGGCCGTCGAACCCCGCGTCGTGATGCATCACGACGGCCCGGTGATCGATATCTCGACCGAGATGCGGACCTCGTACCTGGACTATGCCATGTCGGTGATCGTCAGCCGCGCGATCCCCGATCTGCGCGACGGGCTGAAGCCGGTTCACCGCCGCATCCTCTATGCGATGGACGAATCCGGCAACACCGCCGACAAATCCTATCGTAAATCGGCCCGCTCGGTCGGCGACGTGATGGGCAAGTATCACCCCCATGGCGACAGCGCGATCTATGACGCGCTGGTGCGGATGGCGCAGACGTTCTCCATGTCGCTGCCTTTGCTGGACGGCCAGGGCAACTTCGGCTCGATGGACGGCGATCCGGCCGCGGCCATGCGCTATACCGAAGTGCGCATGGATAAGGCCGCCAACTATCTGCTGATGGACATCGACAAGGACACCGTCGATTTCCAGGACAACTATGACGGCAAGGATCGCGAACCGACCGTCCTGCCGGCGCGCTTCCCCAACATGCTGGTCAACGGCGCGGGCGGCATCGCCGTCGGCATGGCCACGAACATCCCGCCCCACAATCTGGGCGAAGTGATCGACGCCACGTTGGAGCTGATCGCCGACCCCGACCTGCCGACCGAGCGTCTGCTGGAGATCATTCCCGGCCCTGACTTTCCGACCGGCGCGACCATCCTGGGCCGCTCGGGCGCGCGCAAGGCCTATCTGGAGGGGCGCGGCAGCGTCATCATCCGCGCCAAAACCCATATCGAGGAACCGCGCAAGGACCGCTTTGCCATCGTCGTCGACGAAATCCCCTATCAGGTGAACAAGTCCACCCTGATCGAGCGCATCGCCGAACTGGCTAAGGAAAAGAAGGTCGAGGGCATCGCCACCGTCCAGGACGAATCCGACCGCCAGGGCGTGCGCGTCGTGGTCGAGCTGAAGCGTGACGCGACCCCCGACGTGGTGCTGAACCAGCTGTTCCGGTTCACCCAGTTGCAGACGACATTCGGCTGCAACATGCTGGCGCTGAACGGCGGCAAGCCTGAACAGCTGGCGCTGCGCGATTTCCTGACCTACTTCATCAGCTTCCGCGAGGAGGTCGTCGCCCGCCGCACCGCGTTCGAGCTGCGCAAGGCGCGCGAGCGTAGCCACGTGCTGTGCGGTCTGGCCGTCGCGGTCAGCAATGTCGACGAGGTCGTGGCCACCATCCGCAGCAGCGCCGACGCCGCCGAGGCCCGGACCCGCCTGATGGAGCGTCGCTGGCCCGCCCATGATATCGTCGAATACCTGCGCCTGATCGACGATCCGCTGCACCCGGTGAACGAGGACGGCACCTACAACCTGTCCGAGGTTCAGGCCCGCGCCATCCTGGAGCTGCGCCTGCAGCGCCTGACCCAGCTGGGCGTCAAGGAGGTCACCGACGAGCTGCAGGTGCTGGCCGACAGCATCCGCGACTATCTGGCGATCCTGGCCTCGCGTGAGCGGATCATGCAGATCATCGCGGACGAGCTGCGCGAGGTGCGCGACCTGTTCGCCGTCCCGCGCCGCACCGAGATCGTCGACTGGTCCGGCGACATGATGGACGAGGACCTGATCGAGCGCGAGGACATGGTCGTGACCATCACTTCGGGCGGGTACATCAAGCGGACCGCACTGGCCGAGTTCCGCGCGCAGCGGCGCGGCGGCAAGGGCCTGTCCAGCATGGCCACCAAGGAAGACGACGTGGTCACCACCCTGTTCGTCGCCAACACGCATACCGAGTTGCTGTTCTTCACGACCGACGGCATGGTCTATCGTCTCAAGACCTGGCGGCTGCCGCTGGCGGGCCGGACCTCGCGCGGCAAGGCGATGGTCAACATCCTGCCGATCGAGCCGGGCGTCAGCATCGCGGCCCTGCTGCCGATGGACGCGCCCGAGACGGAATGGGAAAGCTATCAGGTCATCTTCGCCACCGATGAGGGCGATGTGCGCCGCAACGCGCTGTCGGATTTCACCAATGTCCGCGCCAACGGCAAGATCGCCATGAAGATGCCCGACGGCGTCAGCCTGATCGGTGTGCGCCTGGCGACGGAGCAGGACGACGTGATGCTGGTGACCGCGCAGGGCCGCGCGATCCGCTTTCCGACGACTGCGGTGCGGGTCTTCAAGGGTCGCGATTCGACCGGGGTGCGCGGCATTCGTCTGGCCGAGGGCGACACGGTCGTCAGCATGTCCGTCATCCGCCATTTCGAGGCCGATCCGTCCGAACGCGTCGCCTATCTCAAGATGCGCCGCGCGGTGGCCGGCGCGCTGGATGACGGGGCCGAGGCCGACGAGGATGACGACACCCCCGAGGGCACCGTCACCCAGGAACGCTATATCGAGATGTCGGCGGCCGAGGATCTGATCCTGACCATCACCGCCAAGGGCGCGGGCAAGATCAGCAGCAGCCACGACTATCCTGTGCGCGGACGCGGGGGTCAGGGCGTGATGGCGATGGATCGCGCGATGCGCGGCGGCGCGCTGGTCGCCAGCTTCCCGGTCGACAGCTTTGACCAGATCATGCTGGCGACCTCGACCGGCCAATCGATCCGCGTGCCGGTCGAGGGGATCAGCTTCCGCTCGCGCAGCGCGGGGGGCGTCAAGGTGTTCAACACCGCCCCCGGAGAGGTCGTGGTGTCGGTCGCCCGCATCGCCGAACAGGGCGAGGCCGAAGACATCGACCCCGACGCCCCCGATGGCGGACAGGACTGATAACAGGCCACCCGATCCCGCACAGGCGGGGTCGGGTTTTTTCGACGCGCGGGGGTGATGGTGGATCAATCGAACGAAACGGTGCTGCGCGAACGGCTTCAGACGGGGTTTCTGGGCGTGATCGCCTTTTCGCTGCTGATGTTCATGCTGGTGCAGGCCAAGTTCATCCTGATCTCGCTGGCCATCGCGATCATCCTGTTCTCGCTGACCTCGGACGCGATCCACGCGATCTCGACCCGGCTCAGGGTGCCGAACTGGCTGGCGACAACGCTGGCGCTGATCGGCATCGCCCTAGGGCTTTTGTGGATCTCGACCACCATCGTGGCGCAGGTAAACGAGATCGTGTTCCTGGCCATCACCTATGCCGAACGGGCGCAGGCCGCCCTGCCCGCCCTGACCGAACGCCTTGGCCCCGAGGCGCAGGAGCGGATCATCACCGCGCTGACCAATTTCAACATCACCGGCTGGATCCGGTCGCTGGCGGGCCAGGCCTCGGGCATCCTGTCGGGCAGCGTGCTGGTGATCCTGTTCGTGGGCTTCATGTTCGCCGAGCAGGTCTGGTTCCCGGTCAAGATCGAGCGTCTGGCCGACGACCCCGAACAGGCACGCCAGATCCGCCAGATCATCGCCTCGATCATGCACCGGGTGAACCGCTATCTCGTGGTCAAGACCGGCGTCAGCGCGGTGACCGCCGCCATCGTCTGGGGCATCTTCACCGTGATGGAGCTGGAGCTGGCGACGGCGATTGCGCTTCTGACCTTCATCCTGAACTTCATCCCCTCGGTCGGGTCGATCGTGGCGACGATCATCGCGGCACTGCTGGCCTTCGTGCTGTCGGGCGACACGACCGTCACGCTGATCGTGGGCCTGTTGTGCAGCACCACCCAGTTCCTGATCGGCAACGTGATTGACCCGATGCTGCTGGGTCAGACGCTGCGCCTGTCCAGCTTTGGCATCATCCTGTCGCTGGCCTTCTGGGGGGCGATCTGGGGCGTGCCGGGAATGTTCCTGGCGGTGCCGATCATGGTGGCGCTGATGATCATCTGCGCCCATATCCCCTGGCTGCGGGGCGTCGCGGTGATGCTGTCGCGCGAAGGTCTGCCCGATGACGGCGCAGGCGACAGCGCGCAGGACCGCGCCGCCGCCTAAACCCCGGGGCGATCAACGCCCGTCCGCGCCCCCATCATCGGGCATGCCTTCGGCGTCGGCGATATCGTCCCGGATCAGCATCGGGTCGGGCTGGTTCAGCGGGGCCGGGACGGGTTCAGCCGCTGGTGTTGCGGGCTCGATCCGCGGGGCGTGCCCCGGCAGCGCCTCGGGGTTGCGCAGCCAGATGTCGCGTTGGGCGAAGGGGGCCTCGATCCCTTCTTCGGCAAAGCGCGCAACGACGCTGTGCAGCAGGTCCGAGGTCACGCCCAGACCGGTCCCAACATCCGCCAGGATCGCCCGGATCTCGAAGTTCAGCGAATCCGCGCCCAAACCCCGGAACAGGATCGCTGGGGCCGGGTCGATGGCGACCAGCGGGTGATCCTCGGTGATCTCGCGCAGGATACGCTCGACCTGGCGGGTGTCGCTGCGATAGCCGACGCCAATCGGGATGATGATCCGCCCGATCTTGTTGTGGCGCGTCCAGTTGGTGACCGGCTGGCTGATGAAGTCGCTGTTCGGGACGATGACCTCGGTCTTGTCGAAGGTCTCGACCATGGTCGAGCGGACCGAGATCTTCTTGACGATGCCCTGCTGGCCGCCGGCGCTGACCCAATCGCCCACGCTGACGGGACGTTCGATCAGCAGGATGATGCCGCTGACAAAGTTCGACACGATGTTCTGCAGGCCGAAGCCGATGCCGACCGACAGCGCACCCGCGACGATGGCAAAGGACGACAGGTCGATCCCGGCCGAGGTGATCGCCATCAGCGCGGCCAGAAAGATCCCGACATAGCCCAGGCCCGCCACCAGCGCGTTCTGACCGCCCGCATCCAAGCGCGTCTTGGGCAGGATCGAGTTGCGCAGCATCCCCTGCACCCCGCGCGTCAGGGCATAGCCCACGGCGAAGATGATCAGGAAGGTCAGGATCGCACCCGGCGACAGGGTCACGCCGCCCAGGCTGAACCCCTGGCGAAAGCGGATCCAGTATTCCGACAGTTCTTGCGGGGTGGCGCCCCAGATGACCAGGAACAACGGCACCGAGGCCAGCACCAGGGCGAACCCGGACAGCAGCGGCGCCAGCCCCTCGCGCGCGCCCTCGGCCCCCCGCTGCAGCATGTTGAACAGGTCGGCCACGAAATCCTGCAGCAGGATCAGCAGACCGACCAATGCCAGCGAAAACAGCCAGGGCCAGACCATCAGGTTGCCCATGTTCACATAGCCCGCCGCCGTCACGACCACCGCGATGGGCGCCAGAATCCGGGTCAGCTGCCCGGCCCAGGCCACGATCCAGTGGCGATAGGACAGGTCCTGGGTCACGGCCTCGCGCGTCAGGCGGCGCAGGATATTGCCAAGTCGGAACATTGCCAGCGCGGCAAGCACGATCAGCGCCAGATGCCAGACCCCGGCAGCGGCTTCCGAGAACTGCACGGGGACGCGTCCGACCTGCGCCTCGCCCTGCTCATAAAGGCCCGACAGCGGCAGCACCGCCCGCGACAGGATGTGATGGATCGCCATCAGCAGCGCCAGCAGCGTCACGACCCGGCCTGCGGAGACACGGGCCCCCTCGCTCATCTGCAGCGAGGTATAGGCGATGGCGGTGCGCGGAAACAGCGCGCGTGCCATCCAGATGCCGCCGAACAGGATCACCGCCGCGACCGGCAGCGCGTTCAGGATCGGTGTGGTCCAAGGACCGGGCAGGCCCGTCGCCTGGATCGCGCTGATGCCCAGATAGACGCCCGCCATGGGAATGGCGATCTGGCCCAGGGAGACGACAAAGGCCAGCACGGCCCGCGAATGTTCCGTGGCGCGCGATGACAGGCGCGACGGCAGTGCCACGATCCAGGCCCGTCCCCAGGTCAGGATCACCAGCGCCGCGATCAGATAGGCCGCCACCTGCGGCAGGCGGGGCCGCAGATCGGCCCAGGCCTGCGGCGTGGCATCGCGGCCCGTCACCTCTGCGCCGATGCCCTGCGCCAGGGCCAGACCGTCACCGGCCGCGGCCCCCCAGGATTGCGGCAGCAGGGGTGAGGCCGTCTGCTTGGACAGCTCCAGCGCCTGGCGCTGGCGGGCGATCTCGTCGATCTGGCTGATGATGGAATTGGCGCGGCTGGTCGCCTCGGTCGCGGCCAAGCGGGGGGCCTGCGCGGTCGACAGCTGGCGGTTCAGCTCGGTCCGGCGGTTGGCCAGCTCCTCATCCTCGGTCTCGCCCTCTGCGGGGGCGGGGCCAAGCGCATCGATCTGATTGCGCAGGGTGGCGATGCGGTCGCCGTTGACGGTCTGCCCGGCCTGCAACTGGTCGCGCCAGTCGATGATCCGGGTCCGGGTGCGGGCCAGTTCCTCGTTCGTGGCCTGGGGGTTCGCGGTCAGCGCCTCGGCGCGTTCGGCGACCTGCTCCCAGATCTGGTAATTCGGGCTCTGGGCAAAAGCGGGCGCCGCCGTCAGGGTCAGCAGCGCCACAAGCAATGGTGCAATCAAATGTCGCATGAAACCTTTCAGTCTTCGTAGACCTGCGGAAGATCGGGCGCGGGACGGGTCAGCCAGTCGGGCACCGGCAACCCCTTGGCCCGCAGGAAGTCGGGGTTGAACAGCTTTGTCTGATAGCGGGTTCCGTAATCGCACAGGATGGTGACGATGGTATGGCCCGGCCCCATCTCGCGCGCCATGCGGATGGCGCCCGCGATATTGATGCCGGACGATCCGCCCAGGCACAGCCCCTCATCCTTCAGCAGGTCAAAGACGATGGGCAGCGCCTCGGCGTCAGAGATGCGCCAGCTGTGATCGGGGGTGAACCCCTCCAGGTTCGCGGTGATGCGCCCCTGCCCGATGCCTTCGGTGATCGAGCTGCCGGGGCTGTCGAATTCACCGGTGGTGTAAAAGGAATGCAGCGCCGCGCCCTCGGGGTCGGCCAGGCCGATCCTGACGCCCTTGTGCTGCAGCGCGTCGGCCACGCCCGCCAGCGTGCCCCCCGACCCCACCGCGCAGATGAAGCCGTCGACCTTGCCGCCGGTCTGTTCCCAGATCTCGGGGCCGGTGGTCTCGACATGCGCCCGGCGGTTGGCCACGTTGTCGAACTGGTTGGCCCAGATCGCGCCATTGGGTTCGGTCCGGGCCAGCGCCTCGGCCAGGCGGCCGGAATAACGGACATAGTTGTTGGGGTTGCGATAGGGCGCGGCAGGCACCTCGACCAGGGTCGCACCGGCCAGGCGCAGCATGTCCTTTTTCTCCTGGCTCTGGGTCTCGGGGATCACGATCACCGACTTGAAGCCCATCGACGCACCCACCAGCGCCAGGCCGATGCCGGTATTGCCGGCCGTGCCCTCGACGATGGTGCCGCCGGGGCGCAGGGCGCCGCGCGCCACCGCGTCCTTGATGATGTACAGCGCCGCGCGGTCCTTGACGGACTGGCCGGGGTTCATGAACTCGGCCTTGCCCAGGATCTCGCAGCCGGTCTCCTCGCTGGCGCGCTTGAGGCGGATCAGCGGGGTATTGCCGATCGCGTCGGCCAGATCAGAACAGATTCGCATGGCGATCGACCTTTTTTCCGGATGGGTTCAACGTTCCGTTTACCTATACGCCCCCGGCTTGGAGGGGCAACCCCAGCTGCCCGCGCAGCCGCTCCACCCGCCCGTCCAGCCACAGCGACAGCGTGGCCAGCGGACCGTTGCTGATCTGGCCCGCGTCCACCAGCGCGGACAGCCGCGCGCGGTCCATCAGGTGGCCGCGGATATCCTCGGCCTCGCCGTCCAGACCGTGGATGCCTGCCGATCCGTCCGGCAGATCGGCGATGCCCACGTATTGATACAGAAACTCGCACACCGCGCCGGGGCTGGGATAGGCGTGAAAGGCCGGGAACAACCGCGTGATGGTCAGGTCCGCCTCCTCGCGCGCCTCGCGCAGGATCGCGGCCTCGGGCGTCTCACCCGCGTCGACCCGGCCCGCGACCGGCTCCAGCAGCCAGGGTTGCGGATCGCCGCGCATCGCCGGGGCAAAGCGGAACTGTTCGATGACCAGAACCCGGTCGCGCACCGGGTCCCAAGGCAGCAGAACTGCCGCATCGCCCATGAGGAACGCCTCGCGGGTCATGCTTGGGGTCTGGCCGCCCAGGTGCAGCTCATGGGTCAGATCGCGCCGCTCGACCCCGAAATAGCCGGTAAAGGGCTGACTGCGCGCCAGGGTGCGGATGGCCTGTGCGGGGCGCTTGGCCACGACCCCCTGCCCCGACGGCGCCATGGCTTGCGCCCGGATGCGGCTGGAGGCCCAGATGCCCGTCATGGGCAGCCGCCAGGCCAGCAGCGCCGGGTCGACATCGGGGCCCGCCGCCAGGATCTGGCGCGCGATCTCGGCGGCCAGCGCGACGTGGTCGGGCGCCGCCGCCCCGTCCCGCCCGGTGCCCTCTGCGGCGACGCCCAGAACCGCTTGCCCATGCCAATCCCGCGCGGTCAGCCCCATCACCGCCGCATAGCGGGCCAGCGCATCATTCATCGCCACCGCGACCCCCGCGACCGAGCCCGCGGAGGCGACCAGCGCGGGCCAGCCATCGCGCGTGATGCCCGCCCGCCGCCCGCCACGCAGCGCACCGCTGATCGTCACCGGCGTCCCGTCCAGCGACAGCGCGTCCAGCATCGGCGGCTGCGCCAGCACGCCCAGCAGCACGATCACAACTGCTGCCCCTGCCCGCGCAGGGCCGCCGCGACCCCCATGTCATACGAGGTCTGGGCAAAGACCCGGTCGAACCCCGCGAACAACAGCTGCGACAGCGCCTGCCCCTCCGGTGAGGCGACATGGCGCGCGTAGTCCGACAGCGCCGCATCCTCCAGCGGGCCATAGGCCAGCATCAGGAACCCCTGCAGCCAGACAGTCGCCTCGGCCTCGATCTGATCGCGCTGCGCCCAGGCATCGCTCATCATCTGGCGGTCGTCGGGGGGCATGTCAAAGCCGCCCGCCGCCGCATAGCCCCGCGAAAAGGCGATGGCGGCATTCAGCCCGCCCGCCACGTTGGGCGCGACCATGTCGGCATCATCGATCATCCGCGCGATCGCCACGGCACGCGGATGATCCGCCGAAAAGCCTTGGGCAAAGGCCGCGCGGGCCTGATCCTCGACCCCATCCTCCTGCAGCGCGCGGCGGGCCGATATCTCCAGCCCAACCACCTGCCGCCCCAGCCCCGAGGCATGAAAGGCCAGCCCCCGGTCGATGGACGCAGGTTCGGCCCGCGCCATGGCCTCGCCAAGCCCCTCCCGGAACAGCGCCTCCATGCGGTCGGGCTGGTGGATACGTCCGACGACGCGCGCCCAAGGCAGCCCGCCCCCCGCGATCAGCCCCTCGGCCTCCATCCGCGCGGCCTCGTTGACCGCCTCCTGCTGCAACAGCGGCATCAGATCGGCCAGCTGCAGCACCTCCCACAGCAGATCCGCACGGTCGGACACGGGCGCGGCCATCTGGACAAGCGTCGCGTGGGCCTGCGCGGGCAGCGGCGTCGGGGGCATGGCGCAGGCGGCCATCAGGCCCAGAATGGTCAGCATGTCCCGTCCCTCTCGTGGAAAGTTCGTCGGCTTCCGATTTTTTCGTTGAAACCCCCTTGCGCTTCAACCCCTGCCCCTCTAATTCCGCGACACCACACCAGAAAAGCGCGGAGAGGTGCCGGAGTGGTCGAACGGGGCGGTCTCGAAAACCGTTGAGCCTGCAAGGGTTCCGTGGGTTCGAATCCCACCCTCTCCGCCACACATCCCACATGTTCATGATATTGCTGAAAAGCCTTGTTTTACAGGCCCGTCAGCTACAAAACTTGCTACAAAACTTGCTACAAAACCTGCTACAAAACGGGGTTCGGCAAGATCATGAAACACGTCCAACACGTCCGTGGAAAGTGGGTCGCGCGCATGACCGTGCCGACCGAGTTGCGTGACATGCTTGGGATGCGCGAACTGGTCGCGCCCCTTGGCGGCGACAAGAAGGAGGCCGAGCGCAAAGCGCTGGTCGTCCTGAACCGCTTCCACGCGATCCTAGAGGAAGCGCAAGAGGCCGTCGCGGCGAACCGCCCTTCCCTCTCGACCGTCGCTAAAGCCCACTACCGGGCCGAACTGGCGAACGACGACAAAGGCCGTGCAGTCAGGCACCCTAGCGATCAGGCGTTCTTTACCTATTCCCGGTCCGTCTACGCGAACAAGTTGCGGCTTCTGGTAGCTGACACCCTCGACCGGGACGAGGCGGAAGCCTTGATAGGATTCGCTGCCGACGACCTGATGAGCAAGAATCTGGCACCGGACGTTCCGCGCGATGTCCTGTTGAAGACGCTGGCGCAGGTCCAACTGGAGGCGCTTGCCCGGTTTGAAGAGCGCGACGGCGGCAAGGTCATCCTGTCAGAGCCTACCCTGCCGGTCCTGACCGCACCGGACCCGCAGCCCATCACAATGGCGCCCGGCGACCGTCCCAGCGGCACCACGTTGTCAGACGTGCTGACGGCCTTCCACAAGGAACGGGGCGCGGGTGGTCGATCACTTGCCCCGAAGACCATGGAAGAACACAAATCCGCCGTTCGCATGTTCGAAGAGTTCAAGGGCGGGCCAGTCGCGGTCCAAGCGATCACTCGCAAGGACGTGATCGCCTATAAGCAGGTGCTACTGGAGACGCCCACGCGCTACACCCAGCGGTTTCGAGGCCTGACCCTGCAACAGGCGATCAAAGCCAACTGCAAGCGCCCTCAGCCGTTCGAGACGCTGGACCCCCAGACCATCAACATGAAGTGGCTTTCGCACCTGTCCAGCATCCTGCAATGGGCGGCGAACAACGGCCACATCGAAGTCAACCCCGCGCAGGGCGTTCGGGTGGACACCGGCAGCGCCAAACACAGAGGCCCCAGCCGCCTGCCCTTCGATCAGGCCGACCTGCAACGGATCTTCGGCACGGCACTGTTCACCGACCCAAAGACCTACACGACAAAACAATGGGCGCTGCTGGTCGCACTCTACACTGGTGCCCGGTCATCCTCTGAGATCGCTCGGATCAAGTTGTCGGACGTGCGTGATGAAAGCGGCATTTTGATCTTCGACCTGCAAGAGGCCACCAAGAACGCCCATAGCAAGCGGCTGGTGCCTGTCCACCG
This sequence comes from Paracoccus sp. SCN 68-21, assembly GCF_001724535.1. NCBI lineage: Bacteria > Pseudomonadati > Pseudomonadota > Alphaproteobacteria > Rhodobacterales > Paracoccaceae > Paracoccus > Paracoccus sp. SCN 68-21. The sequence continues at coordinate 11,142 of NZ_MEES01000043.1, forward strand.
CGACTTAGTTAAACTTGGCTTGCTGGACTATGTGGCGTCCCTTCGCGCGTCCGGCGCGGTTCGCCTGTTCCCTGACTGGCAGCCGGAGGACAAAATCAATCGCTGGTTCCTTCGCACCTACCTGCCGAGCGTCGGTATCGAAGACGGTAAGAAGGTATTCCATAGCTTTCGGCATACCTTGAAGACTGAACTGATCCGAACCGGTTGCACGAAAGAGCTGTCCGACCTGATCACCGGCCATGAGGATCAGTCCGTGGCCGCTGTTTACGTCCACGATGTTCCGTTGAAGCGGATGCAGGCTGCGCTGGACTGCGTGACGTTCAAGCTACCGATACTTCGGAGCGACCCCTCATAAGCATTCCTTCGCCAAAAGGCGTTGCGCTATAAGTTTTACTGTGGTAATTTTGCCACAGTAGTTCTTGTTGCGAGTTGTCCTTGTGTCCATCCTTACCGGCCTCGCCCGCACGTTCGGGCGGGGCACCCCCGTCGAACAGAAATCCATCACCCTGACCGATCCGGCAGCGTTGGGCCTGTTTGGCATCCAGCCTGTCGCCTCTGGCATGACTGTCACCGCTGCCAGCGCCATGCGCGTCCCTGCTGTTCGCCGCGCGGTCAGCCTGATTGCCGAAAGCGTCGCCTGCCTGCCCTTCAAGGTTTACGCGCATGACAGCCGGGAAGCCGCCAAGGATCACCCGGCCTTTGCCCTTGTCCATGACCACGCAAATGACTGGACCAGCGCCGAAGCCTTCCGCGAACAGTTGACCGCCGATGCACTGCTGACCGGCAGCGGTCTCGCACAGGTGGCGCGCAACGCCGAAGGCAAGCCGGTGTTCATGCTGCGCATGGACCCAAGCGCCGTCACGGTCGATCATGATGACTTCGGCGAACCGTCCTATCGTGTTCGCCTGAAGAGCGGTGGTGAACAGGTTCTGCCGTTCCACGACGTGCTGCATATCCAGCCGCTGCACGGCATCAGCCCGATCACGCTGGCCCGTGAGGCCATCGGTCTAGCGCTGGCCGCCGAACAGCACTTGGCAGGCTTCTACAGGAACGGCGGGCGGCCCTCCGGTGTGATCCGCCACCCCGGCAAGATGGACGCGACCGGCCAACAGAAAATCGTTAATAGCTGGTTCAGCGCCCACGGTGGCGACCAGTCAGGCAAGACGGCCATCCTTGACGAAGGCATGGAGTTCCAAGAGATCGCCTTGAAGTTGGCCGATGCTGAGTTCTCGGAGGTCCGGCGCGAACAGGTCCGCGAGATCGCCCGCGCCTTTGGCGTCCCGCCTGCGTCCCTGTTCGAGATGAGCCGCGCCACCTGGAGCAACTATGAACAGGCGCAGCGTGAGTTCCTGACCGGCACCCTGCGCCCGTGGATCGCCCGCTGGCAGGCTGCCTACAGCCGCTGTCTGCTGACCACTGACGAACGCGCTGTCCTGTATGTCGAAAGCAACCCCGACGACATGCTTTCCGTCGATCACGCCGCCCGTGCCACCGCCTTCAGCCAGTATCGCAGCATGGGCGTCCTGACCGGCAATGAGATCCGCGCAGCCATGAACCGCCCGCCGCTGCCCGGCGGTGACGATCTGCAAAACCCGTTCACCACGACCTTGTTGCACATCTCAGTGATGGGGATTCACTGAGCGCGTCCTGAGGGTTAGGTCGAGGGCATGCCGAAGCCTTCCCCGATCCACTACCGCACGA
>NZ_MEES01000044.1:0-10814 GCF_001724535.1 Paracoccus sp. SCN 68-21
GGTAAAGGTGCTGACATGATTCATCCTTTCTGGGAGGATGAATCACAAGCAGACCCCTTTGGGAATCCCATGATTCCGGTTTTTGCAGAAACGCTTTAAAGCGCGATCTGGGGTTGGTCGGGATCGGGCTGCAACGTCTCGCCCAAGGGGGGCGGCGGGGGCGCGCCTTCGCGGCGGCGGATCAGGATGTCGCCGTTGGGTTGGCGTTCGGGGGCGTGGTAGTGGCGCAGGTCATCGACCTGGGCCGCCAGATCCTGCAGCACCGGTCCCATGCCGCGCAGGGCATCGGCAAGGGGCGCGGGTTCCTCTCCGCCGAACAGCTGACCCATGATCGTGCCCAGACCGCGTTCGAAAAATCCCGGCGGCTCGGCCTCCTGCGCAAGGGCAGGGCCGGAGATCAGCGCCAGTGTCAGGGCAAGGGCCAGATGTCTCATGCCCGCAAGATGGGCAGGGGCGGCCCGCTGCGCAAGGGTCAGGCCGCGCCCAGATGCAGATTGCGGCGATAGAGGTCGCGATAGCTTTCCCAGGCCTCGTTCAGGCGGCGGGTGCGGGCCTCGGCCAGGCGGATCGCCTCGGGGGGCAGGCCGCGGCCGATGGCCTGGTCGGGGTGGTTCTCGCGCACCAGCTGACGCCAGCGGCGTTTGACCTCGGGGAGGGGGGTGTCGGGGGCCACGCCCAGAACCTCGCAGGGGGGGCAGCCCGCGCCGCTGTCATGGCGGCGCCGGATCGCGGCGATCTGCTCGGGCGCCAGCCCGAAGATGCGCCCGACCTCGTCCAGAAACTGGATCTCGGCCTCGTGCAGCGCACCATCGGCGACGGCGATGACGAACAACCCCTCCATCACGTCCAGCAGCACCGGGTCGCCCGGCTGGAACATCGACGCCATCTTGCGCGCCCAGGCATCGAAGCCCGCCACGTCCTGACGCGCCAGGTCAAAGACGCGGGCGGCGTTCTTTTCCTCGGAGCGGGGGATGATGAACACCCGGCGAAAGGCCGCGACCTCGGACCGCTCGACGGTGCCGTCGACCTTGGCCAGCTTGGCGCCAAGCGCGATCACGGCGATGGTGAAGGCGACCGATCGTTCGGGCGGCGTGGCCGGACGGTTGGTCCACAGAAAGGCCGTGATTCGGTCGGCCATGCGCTGCCAGAAGCTGCGCGGACGCGGCAGTTCGGGGCAGGGGCCGGTGCAGGTCTCGGGGGTGGTGCAGCAATCCATGGCCCAAGGTTAGCGCCGAAACACCCCAAGCGATAGGGGCGCAATGCCGCCCCCGCGCGCCCCTAGCACGAAAGATCGCGACCCATCAGCACAAGGTCGTGATACTGCCCGAATTTCCAGCCTGCCGCAGGAATCCGACCCCATTCGCCGTAGCCCATCGCCCGGTGGAAGGCGATCGACCCGGTGTTCGACCCGGTGATGCCGCCGATCAGGATGCGGTGGCCGCGGTCGCGGGCGTGATCCTCCAGCCCGCGCAGCAGGGTCCGGCCCAGCCCGCCGCCCCTGCGGTCGGGGGCCAGATAGATTGTGTGTTCCTGGCTGCGGACATAGCCCAGCCCGCCCCGGAACTGGCTATAGGTGCCAAAGCCCGCGATGCCGTCGCTCTCCAGCACCAGAAAGGCGTAGCCGGTCGCCTGCCGCTCGGCGATCAGGGTCTCGATCTGGTCATGGCTGCGTTCGTTCGGCCAGAAGGTGATCGTGGTGTCGCGCACGATGGGGTTCCAGATCGCCGCGATCAGGGGCACGTCGTCGGGGGTCGCATCGCGCAGGATCACAGCGTCACGTCTCCGGTGGGGGTGGTCAGCGTCAGGGTCATCGGCGTGCCCGCGCCGGTCAGCATCAGGCGGCGATCGTCCAGCGCCAGCGCCTCCAGCGGCAGGGTCAGGCGCGACAGGCGTACGCCGCGATCGGGCAGGCGGTCCGAGGGGTGCGGCCCCTGGCCCCAGTCGATCCGCATGGGCTGCGCCCCGCCACGCGGCATCTGGCCCGCATCGGGCAAGGTGATGGTCCAGGCCAGATCGCCGCGGCGGGCCTGGGCGACCTGAGTTCCGGGCGGCGGGGTCAGCGGCGACATGCGCGCCACCCAGCCCGCGACGCGAGGCGGCCCGTCGAACCCGTCCAGGCCGAACCAGCGGGGCGGGCCGTCCTGACCGGGGTCGCGGGCGATCAGCTCCAGATATTCACCGGGGCCCAGGGACAGCAGCATATTATGCGTGCCAAGGCCCGGATGGCGGCCGCCCGGCTCAGGGTGCAGGCCCCGCGCGCGCAGCCATGCGGCGCCCTCGTCCAGGGTGCGGGCGGCGATGGCAACGTGATCGAAGGTCAGCGTCACCCGCGATGGGCCCCCGCGGCCAGGTCGCGGACAAAATCCAGGATCTCGGGGACCGGGCGGCCCTCGCCGATCTGCTTGACGATGGCGCTGCCCACCACGACGCCATCCGCGACCGAGGCGATCTGCTGCGCGGCCTCGGGCGTCGAGATGCCGAAACCCACCACCACCGGCAGGCCTGCGCCCGCGCGGATGCGCGCGACCTCGGGGGCGACGTCGGCGGCGTTGGCTGCGGCGCCCCCGGTGATGCCCGTCACGCTGACGTAATAGACAAAGCCCGAGGTGTTCTTGACCACCGCGGGCAGGCGCTTGTCATCGGTCGTGGGGGTCGCCAGGCGGATGAAGTTCAGGCCCGCGGCGCTGGCGGGAATGCACAGCTCGCTGTCCTCCTCGGGGGGCAGGTCGACGACGATCAGGCCGTCCACGCCCGCCTCGACCGCGTCGGTCAGGAACTGGGTCACGCCGCCGGGGCGCGCATAGATCGGGTTGTAATAGCCCATCAGGACGACCGGCGTGGTCGTGTCCTCGCGCCGGAACGCGCGCAGCATGTCCAGCGTGCGGCTGACGCTTCCGCCATTGGCCAGTGCGCGCTGGCCCGCCGCCTGGATGGTGCCGCCATCGGCCATCGGGTCGGTGAAGGGCATGCCCAGCTCGATGATGTCGACGCCCGCCTCGGGAAGGCCGCGCATGATCTGCAGCGCGGTCGCATCATCGGGGTCCGAGGCCATCATATAGGCCACGAAGGCCTTCTTGCCCTGCGCCTTGAGTGCCGCAAACCTGTCGTCGATTCTGGTCATGTCATCCCCGCCTTTTCTGGCCCCGCATTCTTTGCGCCCAGCACTAGCCCGCATGGGCCCTGGGCGCAATCGGGCCAAGGCTGGACTTGGCCGCGCGGGGCGCGTAACAGGCGCGGGATATTCAGACGGGAAAGGGTGCTGTCATGGGCTTTCGCATGGGGATCGTGGGCTTGCCGAACGTGGGCAAGTCGACGCTGTTCAACGCATTGACGAAAACCGCAGCCGCACAGGCCGCGAATTTCCCGTTCTGCACCATCGAGCCCAATGTGGGCGAGGTCGCGGTCCCCGATCCGCGCCTGGACACCCTGGCCCAGATCGCGGGCAGCAAGCAAATCATCCCGACGCGCATCACCTTTGTCGATATCGCGGGCCTGGTGAAGGGCGCCTCCAAGGGCGAGGGTCTGGGCAACCAGTTCCTGGCCACGATCCGCGAGGTGGACGCCATCGCCCATGTCCTGCGCTGTTTCGAGGATGGCGACATCACCCATGTCGAGGGCCGCGTCGATCCGCTGGCGGACGCCGAGGTGATCGAGACCGAGCTGATGATTTCCGACATGGAATCGATTGAGCGTCGCTTGGCCAACCTGTCGCGCAAGCTGAAGGGCGGCGACAAGGACGCGGCCGATCAGCAGCGCCTGTTGCAGCAGGCGCTGGCCGTGCTGAACGAGGGTCGCCCCGCGCGCACCATCACCGTGTCGGATGACGACCGCCGCGCATGGGACATGCTGCAGCTGCTGACCGCGAAACCGGTACTGTTCGTCTGCAACGTGGCCGAGGACGAGGCCGCCAACGGCAACGCCCTGTCCGAGAAGGTCCGCGAGATGGCCGAGGCGCAGGGCGCGGGCCATGTCGTGATCTCAGCCCGGATTGAGGAGGAGATCAGCCAGCTGGACACTGATGAGGCGCAGATGTTCCTGGGCGAGATGGGGCTGGAGGAGCCGGGCCTGGACCGGTTGATCCGCGCCGGCTACACCCTGCTGGGCCTGCAGACCTATTTCACCGTGGGCCCCAAGGAGGCGCGCGCCTGGACCATTACCAAGGGCACGCTGGCCCCGCAGGCGGCGGGCGTGATCCATGGCGATTTCGAAAAGGGCTTCATCCGGTCGGAAACCATCGCCTATGACGATTACGTCGCGGGCAAGGGAGAGGCCGGCGCGCGCGAGGCGGGCAAGCTGCGCGTCGAGGGCAAGACCTATGAGGTCAAGGACGGCGACGTCCTGCATTTCCTGTTCAGCGGCTGAGGGCCCCTGACAGTGCGGGAAAGGCGGGCCCCGGGGCCCGCCTTTTTCGTTCAGTAATAGGTCAGTTCGGTCGCCTTGCCGCGGAACACCGTATAGGCGAGGATCGAATAGGCGATGATGATGGGCAGCACGACCATCGTGCCCACCAGGATGATGATCAGGCTTTCGGGGGCTGCCGCTGATTCATAGATCGTCATCTGTTCGGGCACGACATAGGGGTAGAAGCTGTAGGCCAGCCCCCCGAACGCCATCACGAACAGCGCCGAGGCCATCCAGAACGGCGCCCAGGCCAGCCGGTCGCCATCCAGCGGCAACCGGTGCAGCACCCGCCACAGCGTCAGCACCAGCACCGCAGACAGGATCGGCAGCGGTGCCAGCCAGACGATCTCGGGCCAGCTGAACCACTTGTCCCAAATCCGCGCGCTGACCAGGGGCGAGGCCGCCGAGATGGCCGTGATGCCCGCGATCAGCCCCCAGATGCCGCGCCGCGCCCAGAGGATCGCCTTGGCCTGCAACGCGCCTTCGGTCTTGCCGATCAGCCAGACCGCGCCAATGAAGCTGAAGCCCACCGTCAGGAACACCGCCGTCAGCGTTGCGAATGCGATGTTCGCCCAGGTGAACTGCAGCCCGGTGATATACATCCCCAGCATGAAGCCCTGCGACAGGGTCGAGGCCAGGCTGCCGCCAAAGAACGCCTTGTTCCAGGCACCGCGATGACGGGTGGGGGCCTTGACGCGGAACTCGAACGCGACGCCGCGCAGGATCAGCCCGACCAGCATCACCGCCACCGGCAGATACAGCGCGGTCAGGATCACCCCATGCGCGACCGGGAACGCCACCAGCAGGATGCCGATCGCCAGCACCAGCCAGGTCTCGTTCGCGTCCCAGAAGGGGCCGATCGAGGCGACCATGCGGTCGCGCTCGGTCGGTGTGGCAAAGGGGAACAGCAGCCCCACGCCCAGGTCGAACCCGTCCAGGATCACATAGACCAGGATCGCGGTGCCCATCAGGCCGGCAAAGACGAAGGGCAGCCAGATGGCGGGGTCTCCGAACAGGTCCATCATCGCTTACTCTCCGGGCTGCAGGACGCGGATGCCCGCATCGGGTTTCGGGACATCGGGGGTCAGCGGGTCGTGGCGGGCGGCCTTGCGCGCCAGATAGGTCAGCGTGCCCAGATAGGCGGTCATCAGCCCCGCATAGACCAGCAGATAGGCCGCAAGCGTCGAGGCGACCATGCCGCCCGTCACCGGCCCGACCGCCTCCTTGGTGGTCAGCACGCCGGTGACCAGCCAGGGCTGGCGCCCGATCTCGGTCACGTACCAGCCGGCCAGGGTCGCGACCCAGCCCGAAAAGGCCATGCCGACGAAGGCGTATATCCACGGACGGGGCAGCCCCTCGATACCGCGGCCGCGGCGCATCAGCCAGACCGACGACCAGGACAGCGCCAGCATCGCAAAGCCCAGGCCCACCATCACGCGGAAGGCGTAGAAGACCGGCGCCACGGGCGGGTGTTCGATCGTGCCGTCCTCGGCCACGAAGTCGTTCAGGCCCGGCACCTCGCCGTCGAAGCTGTGCGTCAGGATCAGCGAGGCGACACTGGGGATGGCGATCTCCATGCGGTTCTCGCGCGCCTCTTGGTCGGGGATCGCGAACAGCACCAGCGGGACGTTGCCCTGGGTCTCCCAGTTGCCTTCCATCGCGGCGACCTTGGCGGGCTGATGCTCCAGCGTGTTCAGGCCGTGCATGTCGCCGGCATAGATCTGGATCGGGATCAGGATCGCGCCAAGCGTCGCGCCGAAGCGCAGCGTCGCGCGGACCTCGTCGCTGCGGTCGCCCCACAGCCAGCGCATGGCCGAGAAGCCGGCGATCAGGAAGGACACCGTCAGACCCGAGGCCAGCAGCATATGCGCCAGCCGGTAAGGCATCGACGGGTTGAAGACGATGGCGAACCAGTCGGTCGCATGGACGACGCCGTCGCGCAGCTCATACCCCGCGGGGGTGTGCATCCAGCTGTTCAGGACCAGAATCCAGAAGGCCGACAGGGTCGTGCCAAATGCCACCAGCGCCGTCGCCGTCGTGTGCAGCCAGCCGGGCACACGGCGGAAACCGAACAGCATGATGCCCAGGAACGCAGCCTCGAGGAAGAAGGCCGTCAGGATCTCATAGGCCAGCAGCGGTCCCGCGACATTGCCCACGGCCTCCATGAAGCCGGGCCAGTTGGTGCCGAACTGGAACGACATGGTGATGCCGGACACGACACCAAGCGCAAAGGACAGGGCGAACACCTTCACCCAGAAGCGATAGGCGTCCATCCATTTCTCGGCGCCGGTGGCGTTGAAGCGCAGCTTGAAGAACAAGAGCACCCAGCCAAGCGCGATGGTGATGGTCGGAAACAGGATGTGGAACGAGATGTTCGCGGCGAACTGAATCCGTGACAGGATCAGCGGGTCCATCTGAGGGCCTTTCTGTTCAGGATTTGGAGCGGCGTATCGGGATCAGCTTGCCCGCGCTGTCGACCAGGCGCCCGATCCGGGCACCCATGTTCAACAGGGCGACCAGACGCTCGGTCTCGAACCGGGCCAGGTCGTCGTGAAACGCGGTCATCTGCTCGATCAGCTGTCGCAGCTCGGCGATGCGGGCATGGGCCGCGCGATCGGCGGGGTCGGGCTCGGTCATCGACAGCTCGCGCAGCTTGGTCAGCGTGGGGTCGATCTCGCGCTTTTTGCGTTCCGCGATGAGGCAGCGGACGATCTCCCACAGGTCGTCGGGCGTGGTGAAGAATTCGCGCCGGTCGTCGGGCCGGTGGCGCAGGCGGACCAGGTTCCAGCTTTGCAGCTCCTTGAGGGCCATCGACACGTTCGACCTTGAGAACCCGAGGGCGCCCACGATGTCATCGGCGCAGAGCGGGTCATCGGCCAGAAACAGCAGGGCATAGACCTGGCCCACGGTGCGGTTGATCCCCCACCGCGAGCCCATCTCGCCGAAATGCAGGATGAAATCCTGGCGCAGTGCAGAGATCGGCATTCGCGTGTTCCCGTCATTTCAGAAATTACTGAAACAAAAATAGGGAAAAGCGCGCCGGACCCAACCGGGCGGGTTGTCGCACCTTAGTCGTTGCAGGACATGCAAAAAAACCCCCGCCGGTGGGCGGGGGTCAGGGTCGGTGCCGATGGTTGGTGATCAGTTCGCGATGACGGAACAGGGCTGGGACCGGCTGCCCATGCGTTCGCAGGCCAGCTGGGCGTGCCCCTTGCTGAGGTTCACAAAGCGCGGCTCGAACCCGCGATTGGTGTTGGCGACATGGCGGCGGGCCGCGCCGAACAAGTTGCCGTCCTGCAGCGCCAAGCTGAGCAGCAGACGGTCCGCCTCGGCTTGCGTCGTATAGAGGCCCAGCGAGACGCCCCAGTTCCGACCGCTGTCGGTGGGCCTGCGCACGACCTCCAGCGCCTCGGGGTTGCCCAGATCGCCTTCGCCCATGGCGGCCAGAATCACGGTTTCCGACCGGGGCCGCGGTGCGGCCGAGCTGTTCAGCGACAACGCACCCTCTGTTGCGGTCGGCGTGGGTTCGGGGGCAGCGGCGGGGGCCTCTGGCTGGGCCACGGCGGCGATGCTGGCACTGCGCCGCGGCGAGGGTGCGGGCCGGGCCGAGGCCGCCAGCACCGGGGCCGCCAGGCTGGCCGAGGCCGCCGGGGCAGCGTCGGAGGCGACCGCCGTCGCGATGGCCTGAGCGATCTGATCGGCCTGATCCGGCGCGGGCGCGGCGCTGCCCGGTCTGCTGCGGGGCCGCGCGCTGCGCGCCAGGGCGACGCCGGGCGGCACGGGGGCGGTCGCGGTGGCGCCCGCCTGACGCAGGGCCTCGGTCAGATCAACGGGGGGCGTTGCGGCGGCGACCAGGCTGGAGGCCTGGGCCGGGCGCGTCGAGGGCGGCGGAGAGGCCTGCAGCACCATCCGCTGCGGCTCTGCCTGGGTGGCGGCGGGGCTGGCGGGCACCTGGGCGCGCCGGGTCGTGGCCTGGACCAGCATGCGCGGGCGCTGCGGCTTGACCTCGCGGACGCGGTCCGGGATGCGGGTGAAGCTGCTGTCCAGCAGTTCGGTCATGACCTGGTTGCGATGCGCGGTCGAGGTGCCGCCAAAGACGGTCGCGATCAGGCGGCGGTTGCCGCGCTGCGCCGAGGCCGTCAGGTTGAAGCCCGCCGCGCGCGTATATCCGGTCTTGATCCCGTCGGCGCCCGAATAGGCGTCCAGGAAGCGACGGTTGGTCGAGGCGACCTGCGCGATCCCCGCATCGGCCGAGCGACGCGAGAACAGGTTGTAATACTGAGGGAAATCGTAGAACAGGTGCCGGCCCAAAAGGCTCATGTCATGCGCGGTGGAAAAATGCCCCTCGCGGGTCAGGCCGTGGGCGTTGCGGAACTGGGTGTTGTTCATGCCCAGGGCGCGCGCCATCTGCGTCATCTGCTGGGTGAACGCCTCCTCAGAGCCGGCCAGCCCCTCGCCGATGGCGGTGGCGGCATCGTTGGCGGACTTGATCGCCGCCGCACGCAGCAGATAGCGCAGTTCGATCTGCTGTCCGGCCCGCAGACCCAGCTTGGAGGGCGGCTCGTTCGCGGCCTTGGTGGAGATGGTGAAGCGCGAATCCAACCGGACGCGACCACTTTCGATGGCATGGAACGCCATGTAGAGGGTCATCATCTTGGTCAACGACGCTGGATGCAGCCGCGTGTCGGCGTTCTGTCGATAGATGGGCTGGCCCGTGCGGGCATCCATGACATAGGCCGCAAAGGGCGCCGCCGCGGCCGGCATGGCCAGCAGGGTCATCGCCAGAACGGCATGACGGATCAGCCGGAAGGCTTTGGGAAATCGGATCACTGTCGCTGTCTCTCTGCCTCAAGCGGGCGCGTCATTTGTCGCACACCCGTCGTTAATCAACCTATAATAGCACGGGTGTTTTATCCATGAAACCGGGCATTCGACTTAATTTTGTCTGCTGTTTCGACACGGGGCGGTCGCGATGCCGCGGCAGGGGGGGCTTTCATCCCGGCGCGATTGCGCTATATTTAAACCGAAGCCCGATGGTCGCCCTACCGTCGCCGCAGCATTCAGGAACGACCGCAGCCCGATGACGCACTGGATGACCGACCCCCGGAACCCCGACGACCAATCCGACCTTGCGGTCAAGCCGCGCGCCAAGTCGCAGCGCCCCCCCATGTACAAGGTCCTGTTGCTGAACGACGACTTCACCCCGATGGAGTTCGTCGTGCATGTGCTGGAACGTCTGTTCCACATGACCCACGCGCAGGCGATCGAGATCATGCTGACCGTGCATCGCAAGGGCGTGGCGGTCGTCGGCGTCTTTTCTCACGAGGTGGCCGAGACAAAGGTCGCCCAGGTGATGGAGCTGGCCCGACGCCAGCAGCATCCCCTGCAATGCACCATGGAAAAAGAGTAATCGCGTGACCCAATCACGACTGGACCTGGCCTTTCCGGACGGCCATCCCGGAGGCCGGGTGCTGTTCATCGGCGCAAGCGCCGCCGATGACCTGTCCCCCCTCGACCCCGCGCAGCTGACGGTGCTGCAGGGGCATTTCCCCGACCATCAGGGCCTGACCGCGCGCGGCTTCGACGTGCGCACCGAGGCCGAGGGGCTGTTCGATGCCGCCATCGTCCGGCTGCCCCGTGCCAAGGCCGCGTCCCGCGCGCGTCTGGCCCAGGCCGCCGCCTATCTGGCGCCGGACGCCACGATCTGGGTCGACGGACAAAAGACCGATGGCGTCGATTCGCTGCTGCGGGAGCTGCGCGGCGTGGCGCAGATCGACGACGTGATCAGCAAGGCGCATGGCAAGATCTTTCGCCTGACGCTGCCGCCGCAGGGTCTGCCCGCCGACTGGACCGCCACCGCGACCGAGGTCGCGCCGGGCTTTGTGACCCTGCCGGGGGTATTTTCCGCGGACGGGATCGACCCCGGGTCGCGGATGCTGGCCGAGCATCTGCCGCCCAAGCTGCCCACGCGTATCGTCGATCTGGGCGCGGGCTGGGGCTGGCTGTCGGCCCAGGTTCTGGCGCGCCCCGGCGTGACAGAGCTGCATCTGGTCGAGGCCGATCACACCGCGCTGGAATCGGCGCGGCGCAACGTCACCGATCCGCGCGTGCGGTTCCATTGGGCCGATGCGCGGGACTTTGCGCTGCGCGAGCCGGTGAACGGTGTGGTCATGAACCCGCCGTTTCATGAGGGACGCCAGGCCGACCCGCGTCTTGGGGCGTCTTTCATCGCGACCGCCGCGCGCCTGCTGACGGGGGCGGGGCGGCTGTGGATGGTGGCGAACCGGCATCTTCCCTACGAATCGGTGCTGGCCCAGCATTTCGGCCAGGTCCACGAGATCGGCGGCGACACGCGCTTCAAGGTGATCGAGGCCAGCGCCGCCGGCAAGGGCAGCGCCGCACCCCGCAAGGGC
>NZ_MEES01000045.1:0-10610 GCF_001724535.1 Paracoccus sp. SCN 68-21
TGCGGTAGCGCGCAGCCTCAGGTTTGCTCATGCCGAAGCGCTTACCCTACCAGGCCAGCCGCGTGAATCCCGCGGCACGCCGAGTTTTGCAACAACGCCAAGCTGATCGAACACCATTGCCATAAGCTTCACCGGCTTTATGAGGTGGATCGGTCTGAAATCGTCTGGACCCCCACCGACCGCGCTGTCTTCAACGCGGTAGCCCCTGAGTGGGTGCGCAGAATTCTGTGTGCCGCATGCGAAACCGGGCTGCGTCCTGCCGACCTCATCAAGCTTACTGCAGCTAACGTCGAGGACACCCCGATGGGCCGCCGCCTACGGGTTCGTACGAATAAGCGGAAACGACTGGCCCATATCCCGATCACGCGACCGCTTGCCGCGCTTATCGACAGTACGCCGTCACACCAACCTCTGATCCTTACCAATGCGAGCGGCGACGCACTTACCCCGCACCGCGCATCTGAAGGGGTGCGGCAATGGCGCGATAAGGCCAAGCTCTCTGACGATCTGAGGCTTAATGATGCAAGAGGAACTGCGGCCACGCGTTTGCTTAACGCGGGCCTGTCATTGGCAGAAATCGCCAATCACATGGGTTGGTCAGTTCGATACGCGGCCAACGTGATCGAGCATTATGCCCGCGTCTCCCCCGATGAAACTGATGCTGTTCTAGTGAAGCTGGCGCAGGCCAAAGGATGTGAAGCATGACCATAGCTGTAAACGCTCCTGTAAACGGAGCACCCGGCGTAATCGGCAAACTTTCCCAAGTTATTGAAACTCTGTGGAGGCGGGTACCGGAATCGAACCGGTCTTCACGGATTTGCAATCCGGTGCGTAACCTCTCCGCCAACCCGCCGCCGTCGAGAGTGGCCGTGTCCTAACGGATTGCCGCGACCCTTGCAAGACGCGAAGCGCGCGGCCCATGTCCTGCGTTGCCCAAGCGGGGGAAACATGGCAATAGTCGCGCAAACGACCCAAGCAGAGGTTCCCCTGACATGAGCGATTTCGCCGCGCGCCGCACGATGATGGTGGACACGCAGGTCCGGCCCAGTGACGTCACGAAGTTCCCGGTGATCGAGGCGATGCTGACCATCCCGCGCGAGGATTTCGTGCCCGCCAGCCGCCGCTCCGTCGCCTATTCCGGCGAGAATCTGAATATCGGCCATGGCCGCGTCCTGCTGGAGCCGCGCAGCCTGGCCAAGCTGGTCGATGCGCTGGACATCCAGCCCGACGAGCTGGTTCTGGACCTGGCCTGCGGTTACGGCTATTCGGCCGCCGTCATGGCGCGCATGGCCGAGGCCGTCGTCGGCATCGAGGATGACGCCGAACTGGCCGCCGAGGCCGAGGACCGGCTGACCCGCGCCGGCATCTTCAACGTCGCCGTCCTGCACGCCCCCCTGACCGAGGGCGCGCCGAAACAGGGCCCCTATGACGTCATCCTGATCGAGGGCGCGGTCGAGGAGATCCCCCCCGCCATCATCGACCAGCTGCGCGAGGGCGGCCGCATCGGCGCGCTGTTCACCGAGGGCGCGCTGGGCGTCGCCCGCATCGGCACGCGCCGCGGCGACCGCATCGCCTGGCGCTATGCCTTCAACGCCAATGCGCCGATGCTGCCGGGCTTTGGCCGCCAGCGCGGGTTCGCGTTGTGAGGGTGCTGCAGCGTGTGGCGGCGGTCGCGCTGCTGTCGCTTGGCGCGGCGCTGCCCGCCCGGGCCGAATCGCTGGCCGACACGATGGTCGCGGCCTATCGCCATTCCGCGCTGATCGAGCAGAATCGCGCCGTGCTGCGCGCCGCCGACGAGGATGTCGCGGCCTCGGTCGCGGCGCTGCGCCCGGTCGTCGAATGGGTCGCCCGCCAAAGCGCCAGCCGCGCCGAGGGCAGCACGACCGCACGCTCGACCTCGCTGTCGATCGGGGCGCTGGTGACGCTCTATGATTTCGGGCGGGGACAGCTGGCCATCGACGGCGCCAAGGAACAGGTGCTGGCCACGCGCCAGGCGCTGGTCTCGGTCGAACAGGACGTGCTGCTGGCCGCGGCCATCGCCTATTTCGACGTGCGCGAGGCGATCCAGCAGGTCGGCCTGCAGCAGAATTCCGTCGAGGTCCTGACCAGCGAGCGTCAGGCCGCCCAGGACCGGTTCGACGTCGGAGAGATCACCGTGACCGACGTGGCCCTGGCCGATGCGCAGCTGGCCGCGACCCGCGCCGCGCTGGCCGCCGCCAACGGCCAGCTGGAGGTCGCGCGCGAGGTCTATCTGGCGGTCACCGGCCGCCAGCCGGGCACCCTGGCCGCGCCGCCGCCCCTGCCCAGCCTGCCCGCGACCATGGACGAGGCGCGCGCCATCGCGCAGCGCAGCCACCCCGCCATCGGCCAGGCACAGCGCCAGGCCGCGGCCTCGGAGCTGGCCGTGGCCTCGGCCGCAGCCGAGCGCAACCCGACCCTGTCGGGCACCGCCAGCGTCGGCGTGACGCGCAGCCCGCAATCCGATCTGGGCGGCGGTTACGGCAGCCGCAATTCCTCCTCGGTGGGGCTGGAGCTGTCGCAGACGCTCTATTCCGGGGGGCGGCTGTCGGCCGGGCACCGCCGGTCGATGGCGCAGCGTGATCAGGCGCGGGCAGGGTTGCTGAACACCTCCCGCCAGGTCAGCCAGCAGGTCGGCGAAACCTGGGCCAACATCGCGGTGGCGCGCGCGCAGATCACCGCCATCACCCAGCAGATCTCGGCCGCGCAGCAGGCCTATGACGGCGTGCGCGAGGAGGCGCAGCTGGGCGCGCGCACCACGCTGGACGTGCTGGATGCGGAACAGGCGCTGCTTCAGGCGCGGGCGGACCGGATCACGGCGGAATCCAATCTGCAATTAGCTCATTATCAACTTCTGGCTGCTATGGGTCTGTTGACGGTAGAAAACCTGCAACTGGGAATCCCGACCTATGACCCATCGCAATATTACAACGCTGTGCGGAATGCGCCCGCAACCAGCAGACAGGGCGAAAGCCTGGACCGCGTGCTGCGCGCCATCGGCCGGAACTGATCCGGCACTGGCGGTGCGCCATGGTTAAGGCGCGCCGCACCTCCGCCACCGATGCGGCGGACCCCGCCCAGCCCCCCGTGCTGACGGTGATCGAGGGGACCAAGCCCCGCCGCACCCGCAAAGCCGCGGCGGCACCCGAAGCCCCCGCCGCCAAGGCCCCCCGCGCCCGCACCGCCAAGCCGAAGGCCGCGCCGCGCGCAGAGGACGCCCCGCCCAAACCCGCCGCCAAACCGCGCAGCCGCTCCAAGGCCGCGCCCAAGGCGCGTGACGTGACCAAACCGGCCCGTCAGACCCGGGCCCGTGCGGCCAAGCCCGCCCCGGCATCCGATGCCCGTTGGGTCGACGAACTTACCTTTGCGGCCCAGGCCCAAGCCCAGGCCGGGCGCAGCGTGGCCCAGATCGTCCTCTCCGAGGATCAGCCGCTGGGCGCCGCCGCCCGAGAGATCGCCCGCATCCGCTCCGAGATGCAGCAGATCCGCCACATGATCGACAGCCAGCCGGTCGAGCAGGGCGATGCCCATGCCATGCTGCAGCGGCTGTGCCGCAACCCCGCGCCCCGCGGGCTTCTGGCAGGCAGCACGGCCTCTGTCATCGAACTGGTGCCGCAGACGCGCCGCGCCTCGGCGCCTGCCGCCCGCGCGCTGCGGGCGGTGCCCGACGCGATCGCCGCACCGCTGCCGGACGCCATTGCCGATACGGTCGCGCCGCAGATCTCCCCGGTGATCGCGAACCCCGACCCTGTTCTTGCGCAGCTCGTCGCGCCCGTCGCCATGCCTGCCCCGGTCCGGGCACCCTCGCGCATCGCGCGGTTGCTGTCGGCCTGGGGGGATTGGCTAATGTGGCGCCTGCTGCCGCCGGCCCTGCCCAGCCAGGCCTCGGCCGCGCGCCCCGGCGCGACGCCGCAGCCCCTGCGCCAGGCGGCTGCCGCCAGCGTGGCGCAGGTTGCCCCGGCGGACTCGGCACCCGTCGGTCGCGGACCGGTCGCGCCAATGCCGCCCCAGCCCCCGGTCCCGATGGACGAGATCGTCGGCCAGGCCGTCACCCGGATCATGGAGGATGGCAGCCTGCGCGCCCACCTGAAGGAGATGATCCGCGAGGAGTTGGAGGGAGAGATGGGTGCCCGATTCTCGGGCAACCTGCGCGCAGTGGTCCGCCGCGAGATCGCGACCGCCCTGGATGAGCGCCTGACCCATCTGTAACCCCTCAGGCGGGCAGGGTCAGTTCAGCATCCCCTCGGGATCGACGCTTTCGAACCCGCGGCGGATCTCGAAATGGACGAACCCTGCGCTGCCCGCCTGTCCCAGGGACTGGCCTGCCTCGACGCTGTCGCCCTTGGCGACGGCGACCTCGCCCAGATTGGTATAGACGCTCATCAGGTCGCCCTCGTGGCGCACCACGATGATCGGCGTCCCGGCGCTGTCGCGGGTGATCGCCGCGACCTGTCCGCCGCCCGCCGCGCGGACCGCGGTGCCGCCGGGTGCCGCGATGTCGATGCCGTCGTTGCGGCCCTTTTCATAGGTCCGGATGATCGCGCCATCCACCGGCATGCGGAACCGCCCCCCGCTGGAGGCGGCGGTGCGGGTCGATCCCAGATCCGTCGTCGGCACGTCTGGCGCGGGGGCGCCCGCGGGCGGTGTCGTCTCGTCGGGCAGGGGCTGCGCAGCCGAGGGCGGTGTGGGGGTCGGGCTGCCGGTTCCCGGCGCGGTGGTCGCCAGGCGGTCGGGGCTCTGACCCGGCTGCGGCACGATCAGGCGCTGGCCGGGACGCAGGCTCATGTCGGTGGGCAGGCCGTTCCAGCTGGCCAGATCCTGCACCGTCACGTCATAGCGTCGGGCGACGGCCCAGGCCGTCTCTCCGGCGGCGACGACATGTTCGCGCGGATTGGGCACGGTGGCGGCCGCGGGCGCGGGTTGCGCGGCGGCGGTGGTCGCGGGCACCGGCTGCGCGCCCGTGGCAAAGGGATCGGTTACGACCGTCGTCCCGCCACCGCGCGCAGGCGCGGCCACGGCCACCTGGCGCGGCAGGACCAGCACCGCCCCCGCCTGCATCGGCGCGTCAGCGGGCAGGGCGTTATGCGCCGCCAGTTCCGGGCCCTGCAGCCCCAGCCTTGCGGCGATGGTCATGGGCGTGTCGCCCGCCTGCGCCACCACCGCCTGTCCGCCCTGAAAGCTGACGACTCCGCGCGCGTCCGGCGCGGGTCGGGGGGCGGCCGCTGCGGCCGCGGCGGCGGTGTCCATGCCGCCCATCAGCCCGCGCAGATCCGGATCGAAGACCCCATCCGCCCCGCAGCCCGCCACCGCCAGCAGCGCCACCAGGGCGCAGCCCGCGCGAAAGTCAAATCTGGTCATGATCCTGTCCTCAGCCTGCCTTGTGGTGGCCGGGGGTCATGTCTGGCCCAACCCCTCGACCAGCGGAACGAACCGCACCTGTCGCAGCTCGTCGTAATCGAAGCCGATTTCCGTCCGCGTCACGCGGATCAGGGTCTGCACCGCATCCGACTGCCCGACAGGCACGACCATGATACCGCCGATCTTCAGCTGTGCCAACAGGGGGCCGGGCGGATCCTCGGCCGCGGCGGTCACAAGAATGCGGTCGAAAGGCGCCTGGTCGGGCAGTCCGCGCGACCCGTCGGCCACCTGGGCTATGATGTTGTGCAGCCCCAGACCGCGAAAGATCGCCTCGGCCTCCTGGACCAGGCGGCGGTGGCGGTCGACGGTATAGACTCGGCGGCACAGCCCCGACAGGACCGCCGCCTGATAGCCCGAGCCGGTCCCCACCTCCAGCACGGTGTCGCGCGGGCCCACCTCCAGCGCCTGCGTCATCAGCCCCACGACCGAGGGCTGGCTGATCGTCTGGCCGCAGGGGATGGGCAGGGGCGTGTCCTCATAGGCGCGGTCGGCGAACTGGCCGCGCACGAACAGGCCGCGGTCGATCCCCTCCATTGCGTCCAGCACACGCAGATCGGTGACGCCGCGCGTGCGCAGCTGATAGACGAAGCGCATCTTGCGTTCGGCCTCGTCCCCGTCACTCATTCGGCGGCCCGGGCCAGCGGGTCGTCCAGCGCCGCCGCCAGCCGCTCCAACGAGGCGTGGCAAGTCAGGTCGGCCCGCATCGGCGTGACCGACACGAACCCCTCCATGGTGGCCGCCACATCGCTGCCCGCCCGCGCCGGGGCCTGCTGCGATCCGCCCGCGATCCACATGAAGCGCCGCCCGTTCGGCGCGTTATAGGGCACCGCCGCGAACCGCGATCCTTGCCGCTGGCCCTGGGGCGCGACGCGCAGGCCCTGCACGGCGCGGGCCGGGACAGGCGGGAAATTCACGTTGTAGAACAGCCGGAAATCGGCATCCGACGACCAGTCGCCGTGATCCAGCAGGCGCCGTATGACCGCCGCACCGTGATGGCGCGCGCCCTCGAACGGGTCGGCCAGATCGGCGGTCTGCGGGCCCAGATATTGCGACAGGGCGATGGCGGGCAGGCCCTGCAGCGCCGCCTCCATCGCGCCGCCGATGGTGCCGGAATACATCGCGTTCTCTCCGGCATTGTTGCCGCGGTTGACGCCGGACAGGACCAGATCGGGCGCCCCCTCCATCAGATCGCCCAGGGCAGCCAGCACGCAATCGGCCGGGCTGCCCTCGGCGGCATAGCGACGCTCGCCCAGGCGGGCGATCATGGTGGGGTGGGTATAGCTGATGCAATGGCCCACGCCTGATTGTTCAAAGGCCGGGGCGACCGTCCAGACCTCTCCGTGGGGGCCGGCCAGCTCGGTCGCGATCTGGTGCAGGACCTCCAGGCCCGGTGCGTTGATGCCGTCGTCATTGGTGATGAGAATGCGCATCCTGTCCCCCGGTCGGCCTGGCGCGCGCCCCTGCGCACGCGGTTGTGACCCCAACTGCTTAGCGGTGGCGGGTTCCTGCTTCAACCCGTTCCTGCGATGGGGCCTGGGACGGTGGCCTGCACCAAGGGGTCCGAAGCGGTTTGACCTTGGCGGCGGCGCGTTGCATCGTGGTCGGAACGCGCAACGGGCCGGGATGCGATGCAGATCTATCTTCCCATCGCCGAAGTCTCGGTCAACGCCTTCACCCTGATGGGTCTGGGCGGGCTGGTCGGTGTCATGTCCGGCCTGTTCGGCGTGGGCGGCGGGTTCCTGATCACGCCGCTGCTGTTCTTCATCGGCATCCCGCCGGCCATCGCGGTGGCGACCGGGGCGAACCAGGTGGTCGCCTCGTCCGTGTCGGGCGTGCTGGCCCACATGAAACGCAAGACCGTCGATTTCCGCATGGGGGGCGTGCTGCTGGCGGGGGGGATGGTCGGGTCGGGGCTGGGGGTGCTGGTCTTCAACATCCTGCAGCAGCTGGGCCAGGTCGAGCTGGTCGTCCAGCTGTGCTACGTCGTCTTTCTGGGCCTGATCGGCGCGATGATGCTGCAGGAGAGCCTGCGCGCGCTGCTGCGCGCCCGCAACCCGTCCGGGCGCCGCCGCCTGCACCAGCACATGTGGGTCCACCGCCTGCCGCTGAAGGTCAAGTTCCGGGCGTCGGGCCTCTATATCAGCGTCATCCCGCCTCTGCTGGTGGGGCTGGCGGTGGGGGTGCTGGCCGCGATCATGGGGGTGGGCGGCGGCTTCATCATGGTGCCCGCGATGATCTATCTGCTGGGCATGCCGACCAAGGTGGTGGTCGGCACCTCGCTGTTCCAGATCACCTTTGTCACGGCCTTCACCACGCTGATGCACGCGGTCAGCTACAACACGGTGGACGTGATGCTGGCGGTGCTGCTGATCATCGGCGGCGTGGTGGGCGCGCAGATCGGCACCACGCTGGGCGCGCGGCTTAGGGCCGAACAGCTGCGCATCCTGCTGGCGCTTCTGGTGCTGGCGGTCTGCGGCAAGCTGGCGCTGGACCTGTTCCTGACACCCGACGACCTGTTCGTCATCACCACGCGGGGGTCGTGATGCGCGCGGCCCTTCTGGCGCTGATGATGCTGATGATGCCCGCGGCCGGGATGGCGCAGGGGGCGGGCTCGACCATGCCGGCCGATCCGGGGGCGGGGCTGATCCCGCCCGCGGCTCCCGGCCCGGTCTGGCCGCTGTTTCCCGACGCGACCGCGCCCCGCGGCCCGGTGACGGAGCAGGACGGCCCCACCGAACAGGTGGTCGCGGGCCTGTCCAACAGCGCCGTGGCCATCACCACCAGCTTTGATGGCAGCGATATCCTGATCTATGGCGCCGTGCGGCGCGAGACGCCGATTCCCGACGGCCCGCTGGACGTGATCGTCACCATCGAGGCCCCGTCCCAGCCCCTGACCATCTGGCAGAAGGCCCGCCGCTTCGGCATCTGGGTCAATACCGACCGCGTCGATGTGGGGGCCGCGCCCAGCTTTTACGCGGTGGCCACGACGCGGCCGCTGTCGGACATCCTGGCGACGGAATGGGACAACCGCTATCGCATTTCCCTGCCGCTGGTGCTGCGCGCCTTCGCCAACGCGCCCCAGGTCGAGGACGCGCTGCCCTATACCCAGGCCCTGATCCGCCTGCGCCAGCAGAACGGCCATTACCGGCTGGAGGAGGGCGCCGTCACCCTGGTCGAGGACACGCTGTTCCGCACCGACATCCGCCTGCCCGCCAACCTGATCGAGGGCGATTACCGCGCCCGCATCTTCCTGCTGCGCGAGGGGGCGGTCATCGACGCCTATGGTGCCGCGATCGAGGTGCGCAAGGTCGGCCTGGAACGCTGGCTGTACCGGCTGGCCTATGACCACCCGCTGCTCTACGGGCTGATGTCGCTGGCGGTGGCGGTGATCGCGGGCTGGGGCGCCTCGGCCGCGTTCCGCAAGCTGCGCCGCGCCTGACCCGGCCTTACTCGGCGGCCTGCGGCAGCAGCCAGACCCCCGGCGCGGGCGCGGTGCAGCCCCGCAGCGCGCAGCCATAGGCCGACGCCCGCAACGCGTCGGTCAGCACAGCCTCGGCCAGGAGGCGCCCATCGCGCAGCAGCAGGACGTGATGGGCGAGCATCGCGGTCAGGTTCAGGTCGTGCATGATCGCCAGCGTCCCGCACCCGCCTGCGGCATCACCGACAGCCGATGGGCGACGCCCCGGCTGCTGACCGGCTCGTCCAGCAGCAGTGGGTCCAGCCCGACGCCCACGATCTTGGCGGCGGTGAAGGCAAAGCTCAGCGCGCTCTGCTGGGCAGGACGGCGCGCTGGCGGGGCAGGGCCGCGGGCGACTGGCCCTCGATGGCGCGCCCGTTCAGCGTGATGCGGCCCTGTGCGGGCGCGATCTCGGCGGTCAGGGCGCGTAGCACGTTGGTCTTGCCCGACCCGTTCGGCCCAATGATCGCGGTCAGCTGCCTGGTACTCGCGCGCAGAGACACGCCGTCCAGGATGGGGCGCCCAGACAGGGTGACGTGCAGGTCGGCGGCGACCAGCTCATGCGTCCAGCATTTTGCGGTTCGAGAGCAGCACCCACAGACAGGCTACGCAGGGGAATGCCCGATTGCGCCAGCAGGGCGATGGTCTTGAACGGGCTTGCGCCCTCATCGGCCAGGATCAGGTCGGGGCGACCGACAGCACGCCCTCGGTCGGCAGGGCGCGCATATAGACCATATCGGCCAACGCCAGGTGGCGGGAGGTGCTATCGTGCATCACCAAGCGGTGACCTTGGCCCAAGGCCACCGCTTGGTGACCGACCCGCTGATGGCCAGCACCCTGTCCTGCTGCACCCCATCGTGCTGCGGGCGGGGGCGGAAAAGGGCGCCTTATCGGTGCCGCAGTCGGTCACCGTGATCGAGAGGCAGGCCCCGGCCGACCTGGCGCCCGCCAGCATCGGCGACGTGCTGGTGCAGGTGCCGGGCCCGGCTAATCCCGGCGGGGCGGGCCTTTTCGGCCAGGGCTTCAACATCCGCGGCTTTGGCGCGACCGGCACCGCGGCCTCCGAGGCGGGCATCGTCCAGCGGATCGACGCAGAGCGGACGTACTCCGAATCCTACTGCCAGGGATTCCTTTTCGTCGAACCCGACTTCCTCAAGCGGGTCGAGGTGCTGCGCGGCCCCGGATCGTCCACTCTGCACGGCGCGGGTGCGCTGGGTGGCGTCATCGCGATGGAGACGATCGACGCGGACGACCGGATCGCGCCGGGCGCGAACAGCGGGGGTCGGGTCCGGCTGGGCCATGCCAGCAACCCCGGGACCGGCTTCGGCAGTCTGGCCTGGGGTTGGCGCACCGATACCGGTGCCGTGACCGCCTTTGCCTATCGCATCATCGGCGACACGCGGGACGCCGATGGCCGGACCATCGTGCGCGCCAACGCTGACACGCCGAACCTGCTGCTCAAGGCGCGCCAGCAGCGGGGCGACCCCTGGGTCGAGGCGTCCTCTCTGCATCTGGAGGCCAAAGGCGACGACCAGAACCTGAACCAGCTGGAGGGGCCGCAGCCCTGCCTGTTTCGCGGATGCACCGGCTGGGGGGTGGGGGACATCCTGACCCGCGACCGGTAGTGTCCGCGCACGTGGTGTAATTTCACCGGCACGTTCGGTGTAATCTCGGGTGGCCATCGAGGTGTATGATCGAGGTGGAGTTTCGACGCTTC
>NZ_MEES01000046.1:0-9404 GCF_001724535.1 Paracoccus sp. SCN 68-21
GCTGCCTGCTTGTGAAGAGAAATCAGCATCCTCGCCTCCCGTCCCGAAGCTCGCCCAGGATCGATCTTGCCACGAAGAGCGCGGTCCGGCGAGGGTCTATGTGATCATCCGGGATAGAACAGGTGGATCAGGCGGACTGCGCCTGCCAGCGATACTTTGCATTGTCGATCCACGCCCAATGCAGAATCCTCGCAAGATGCCGGGTCACTGCGACCATCGCTTTGGCTGGGCCACGGTACCTGCCAAGGGCCATGCCCCAGGCCTCCAGTGGTGATTTTGGCGCAGAATGACGGCTGGTGCCTCGGCCAAGGCCCATCTAGCCCCAGAGTCTCCACACTTAGAGATGCCCCGCCCGCGGTCCCGTCCACCAGGTTGATAGCGCGCCGGTATCAGACCGAAATGGGCGGGACGGGTCGTGATCGACTGAAGCGGGCTGCCTCTTGTATGCCTGCCCTGATGGTGAGTGAAATCGGCGGGCCCATCCCCGATACGGTCATGAGCAGGCGGCAAATGCCATCGGATGCGGCCAGCCGTTCCATTGCCTTGTGCAGGCGTTGATACTGCCCCCGACGGAGGCGCCGGACCTCCAGCAACCATCACGATTGTTATCGCCGAATTCGGCCGTTCCTTGCTCAGATCGATCACCCAAGCCTCAAGTTGGGGCCGCGTGACGGAGCCGACCTTCCTGTGCCGCGTCTGGACGCAGATGATGGGATAGCCTGCTGCGGCCAGACCACTGCTGGGCCACTGGGAATTGGCCCGCCTCCAACCCCACCCAACGATAATGTCCGGCAAGCGAGCCAAGCAGGGGGCGATGGCCTGCGGCTCGCTCTCAACCTTCGCCTCTTTCAGGGCCTTGCCGTTCATGTCCATCACGTAAACGCTCGTCATCCGACCCGACACGTCCAGACCGACAAACAGATTCATCGCAGCATCGTCCGGGCGCACTGACCGTCACGGACACGCCCGGATAACCGCCGGTCAATCACCACGCGTCATTCGACTTGCGGCGGCACCCACTCAGCCAATCGATTTATCTGCGACAGTTCAGCCGCGCCCGTGCGGCTCGGACCAGTCGATATCGGGACCGATGGGCACGATGCGATGCGGGTTCACCGTGTCGTGGCTGTAGTAATAGTGCCGGATGAAGTGGTCGGGATGCACGGTCTCCGCCACGCCCGGCCATTGATACAGCTCGCGCGCCCAGGCCCACAGGTTCGGATAGTCGATGATCCGGCGGCGGTTGCACTTGAAATGCGTGTGATAGACCGCGTCGAATCGCAGGACGGTGGTGAACAGCCGCCAGTCGGCCTCGGTGATGCGGTCGCCGGTCAGATAGCGGTTGTCCGTCAACAGGCCCTCGATCCAGTCCAGGCTGTCGAACAGCGGGTGCACGGCCTTGTCATAGGCCTCTTGGCTGGTGGCAAAGCCCGCCTTGTAGACGCCGTTGTTGACCGTGTCATAGATGCGGTCGTTGACCGGGGCGATGCGGTCGTGCAGCGCTTCGGGCCAGTAATCGTCGGTGTTCCCGGTCACCCCGTCAAAGGCCGAGTTGAACATGCGGATGATGTCCGCGCTTTCGTTCGACACAATCTGGCCGGTCTGGCGGTCCCACAGGACCGGCACCGTGACCCGGCCCGAGGCATCGGGTTTCGCCTTCAGATAGACCTCGCGCAGGTAAGCAAAGCCGAACTGGCGGTCGCCGGTGGCGCCGTCGAAATCGGTGCGAAATTCCCACCCGTCCTTCAGCATGTCGGGATGCACGGCCGAAACCTCGATGTGATCCTCCAGCCCCTTCAGCGCCCGAAAGATCAGCGCGCGATGCGCCCAGGGGCAGGCATGGCTGACATAGAGGTGATAGCGCCCGCTTTCGGCCTTGAACCCGCCCGTCCCGGTGGGTCCGGCGCTGCCGTCTGCGGTCACCCAGTTGCGGAATTTCGATTCGTCGCGCTTGAACGCGCCGCCGGTGCTGTCGGTGTCATACCATTCGTCCTTCCAGACGCCGTCGACCAGTTGGCCCATGATCTGTCCTTTCCTTGATGTGGCAGGGGAACGGGCGGGCGCGCCCGTTGTTCCGCGCTCAGCCGATGGCGCGGTCGCGCGTCTCGATTCGGATCAGCGTCAGCGCCGCCGCGG
This sequence comes from Paracoccus sp. SCN 68-21, assembly GCF_001724535.1. Lineage (NCBI taxonomy): Bacteria > Pseudomonadati > Pseudomonadota > Alphaproteobacteria > Rhodobacterales > Paracoccaceae > Paracoccus > Paracoccus sp. SCN 68-21. Next base: position 2,137 of record NZ_MEES01000046.1, read on the forward strand.
CCAGGACCAGCAGCACGGCAAAGCTGCCGATGGCCAGGCCGAAGCCACGCGCGAACACGACGGCTAGCAGGCTGGGCGCCAGAATGCCGCCCAACCGCGCCATGGCGCTGGCCGTGCCCATGCCGGTGCCGCGCAGATGCGTCGGATACAGCTCGGGCGTGAAGGCATAGAGCGCGCCCCAGGTCCCCAGCAGCGCAAAGCTCATCACGATCAGCGCCGCCGCGACCACCGCCCCGCTGGTCGCAAAGGCGAACAGCCCGCAGCCCGCCGCCGACAGGATCAGGAACCCCGCCAGCGTGAGGCGGCGGCCCCAGGCCTCGACCCCCCAGGCCGCCAGCGCGTATCCCGGCACCTGCGCCAGCGCCAGGATCACCAGGAACCCGTAACCGCGGACAAAGCCGAACCCCTCGGTCGCCAGCTGCCCGGGCACCCAGACGAACACCCCGTAATAGGACAGCGACACCAGAAACCACACCGCCAGGATGCCGATGGTGGCGCGGCGCAGCGGCCCGTCCATGATCGAGCGCGCGGCCCCCTCGGGGACAGGGGCAGGGCGCAGATGGGCCGCGGGCGGCAGAGGGGCTGCACCGTTCACGCGCAGCACCTGGTCGATGACGGCGCGGGCCTCGGCCTGGCGGCCCTTGCGGACCAGATACATCGGGCTTTCGGGGATCCAGAAGCGCAGGAAGAACCCGATCAGCGCGGGCAGGGCCGCGACCAGAAAGATCCACCGCCAGGGCGCTGCGGCGCCCCAGCTGGCCGCCGCCCATGCGGTCAGGGCCACGATGATCGTGCCGACCGCCCAGAAGCCCTCCAGCCAGACCAGCCAGCGACCCCGGTTCTTGGGCGGCAGGAATTCGGCCATCATCGCGTAATCGACGGGCAGCGTGCCGCCGACCGCAACCCCGGTCAGAAAGCGCAGGACCAGCAACACCGTGAAATCGCCCGCCATGACCGATGCCAGCCCAAAGACCGCATCCATCGCGACGGTCCCCACCAGCACCCATTTGCGCCCGATGCGATCGGCCAGGCGCCCGAACCCGAATGCGCCCAGGAACATGCCCAGAAAGAACACCGTCCCGATCTGCAGCGCCGTCACCCGGTCCACCCCGAACGTCGCCGCGACCGAGGGCGCGGCAAAGCCCACCGCGATGACCTGCATCGCATCCGCCGCCCAGACCAACCCAAAGATGCCCAAGAGCCGCCACTGGAACCGGCCGGTGCCGCCGCGCGTCAGCGCCTCGTCGATGGTCAGCTTCATCACGGCCCTCCTGCGGTCCCTCATGCATAACGCGCATCCGGGATATGACAAGCCTGCGCCGCGCGTCTCGACACCCCCGGCCCGCGCCGCTAGGGTCCGCGCCGAAAAAGGAGCGCCCCCATGTTCACCATCGCCACCTGGAACATCAACTCTGTCCGCCTGCGCGAGGGGCTGGTCGCCCGGTTCCTGGAGGAGGAGTGCCCCGACATCCTGTGCCTGCAGGAATGCAAGTCGCCGGTGGACAAGATCCCCCTGACCCGCTTTGCCGAACTGGGATACACCCATATCGTCGCGCGGGGGCAAAAGGGGTATAACGGCGTGGCCATCCTGTCGCGCCTGCCGCTGGAGGATGCGGGCGACCGCGACTATGCCGCCCTGGGCCATGCGCGGCACGTGTCGGCGCGGCTGCCCAACGGGGTGGTGATCCACAACATGTATGTGCCTGCGGGCGGCGACATACCCGATCGAGAGCAGAACCTGAAATTCGGGCAAAAGCTGGATTTCCTGACCGAGATGCGCGACGTCTTCCATGCCGACCGCCCGGCCCGGTCGATCCTGGTGGGCGACCTGAACATCGCCCCGCGCGAGGATGACGTCTGGTCGCACAAGCAGCTGCTGAAGATCGTCAGCCACACCCCCATCGAGGTCGATCATCTGCTGGCCGCCCAGGATGCCGGGGACTGGGTCGACGTGACGCGCCAGGACATCCCCCAGGGGCTGCTCTACAGCTGGTGGAGCTATCGCGCCAAGGATTGGGACGCCGCCGACAAGGGCCGCCGCCTGGATCACATCTGGGCCAGCCGCGACATCGCGGGCGCCGCCCATTCCAGCCGCATCCTGCGCCCGGTGCGGGGCTGGGACCAGCCAAGCGACCATGTCCCGGTGCTGGCCAGCTTTGATCTGTGACATGATCGGCCCTTTCGCTGGCCGGATGCCTGCCCCATATTGGGGCCAACGCTTTCGACCCACGGGGACGCCATGACCATGCTTTTCGACGGGGCGCAGACGCCCAAGACCGACGACTTCATCAAGGACGTGACCGAGGCGACCTTCATGGCCGAGGTTGTCGAAGCCTCGATGGAGGTGCCCGTCATCGTCGATTTCTGGGCGCCCTGGTGCGGGCCGTGCAAGACCCTTGGCCCCGCGCTGGAGGCCGAGGTCGCCCGCCACAAGGGCCGCATCCGCATGGCCAAGATCGACGTGGACCAGAACCAGATGATCGCCGGTCAGCTGCGGGTGCAGTCGATCCCGACGGTCTATGCCTTCTACAAGGGCCAGCCGGTCGATGCCTTCCAGGGCGCGCTGCCCGCCAGCCAGATCAAGCAGTTCGTCGACAAGCTGGCCGCCCTGTCCGGCGATGACGGGGGCCTGGCGGACGCGCTGGCCGCCGCCGAGCAGATGATCGAGGACAACGAGGCCGCCGACGCCGTCGAGACCTTCACCGCCATCATCGGAGAGCTGCCCGACAGCCCCGAGGCCTGGGGCGGCCTGATCCGCGCCCATCTGGCGGCGGGCGATCCGGCTGCGGCCGCCTCCACCCTGACCCAGGTCCCCCCTGCCTTGACCCATGCCGGCCCCATTGAGGCCGCCCGCGCTCAGCTGGCCCTGGCCCAGCAGGCCGCCAGCGCCGGTCCCCTGGACGATCTGGCCGCCCGGGTCGGGGCCGACCCCGCCGATCAGCAGGCGCGTCTGGAATACGCCCAGGCCCTGCATGCCGACGGCCAGCTGGAGGCCGCCATCGACGTTCTGCTGGACAGCTTCCGCCGCGACCGCGACTGGAACGAGGGCGCCGCCAAGGCGCAGCTGCTGACCATCTTCGACAGCCTCAAGCCCACCGATCCGGTCGGGCAGAAGGGCCGCCGCCGCCTGTCCTCGCTGATCTTCGCCTGACCGATGGTGCTGCGTTTCGACCTGCCCGACCGCATCCCCCTGTTCCCGCTGCCGGGCGCCGTGCTGATGCCGCGCGCCCGCCTGCCGCTGCACCTGTTCGAGCCGCGCTATCTGCAGATGCTGGATGATACGCTCAAGACCGACCACCGCCTGATCGGCATGATCCAGCCCGAGGGCGACGGCCTGTCAGCCATCGGCTGCGCGGGCCGCGTGGTGGCGTTTTCCGAGACCGGCGACGGGCGGATGATGATCTCGCTTGGGGCCGTGTCGCGCTTCCGCCTGCAGGAGGTCGAGGAGGGCTTTGCCCCCTATCTGCAGGCGCGGGTGGACTGGTCGTCCTTTGCCCGCGATCTGGGCGGCCCCGAGCAGGACCCGGGCCTGGACCGCAAGGCGCTGTTCTCACTGTTGGACCGCTACATGCAGACGCAGGAGCTGTCGACCGATTGGGACGCCGCCGCCGAGGCCGAGGATGAGCTGCTGATCAACTCGCTGTCGATGATGCTGCCCTTCGGCCCCGGCGACAAGCAGGCGCTGCTGGAATCCCCCACCCTGTCGGACCGCCGCGAACTGCTGGTCGGCCTGATCGAATTCGCCCTGCATGGCGGCGAGAACGAGGAACGTCTGCAATGACCGATGCCCCCTACGACCGCCACATGCTGGAGGCGCTGGTCTGCCCGGTGACGCACACCACCCTGCGCTATGACGCCGCCGCACAAGAGCTGGTGTCCCACGCGGCAGGGCTGGCCTTTCCGATCCGCTCCGGCATCCCGATCATGTTGATCGACGAGGCCCGCCAGATCCGCGCCGATGACTGACACCCGCCCATGACCGATCCCGGCCGCCCGGTCGCCTTTCCGCAGGTGGCCCGCGCCGACCGGGGGCCTGCGCCGCTGCCGCTGTGGCTGCGCGGGATGGTCGTCGCCTGCTGCCTGATCGAGGCGCTGACCTGGGCCGGCCCGATGCTGGGCCTGGGCTCGGCCCGCGTGGCGGGGGTGATGCTGGGCGGGTTCTGGCCGCCGCTGATGACCGGGGCCGCGGGGCTCTATCCCGGTCAGGGCGTGGCGATGTTCTTGACCTATGGCCTGCTGCATGGCGGGGTGCTGCATCTGGCGATGAACATGATCTCGCTGGCGGCGGTAGGGCGCGAACTGGTCCGCATGATCGGCTCGGGGCGCATGGCGCTGACCTATCTGGTCAGCCAGATCGTGGCCGGTGCCGTCTTCGCCTGGATGGAGCCCACCGCGGGCCCGATGGTCGGCGCCTCGGGGGCGGTCTTCGGCCTGGCCGGCGCGCTGGTCGGCCATGCCGCGATCAACCTGCACCGCCGCCACCGCTCCATGGCGCCGCTGATCCGCGCCACCGCGCTGATCCTGGGGCTGAACATCGTGCTAACGCTGCTGATGCCCGCGATCGCCTGGCAGGCCCATCTGGGCGGCGGGCTTGCCGGGCTGGTCCTTGGCATCGCCTTCGCCCTATCCGGACCACCGCGCCGCTAAGACGTCTGATCCGTCCCGGCGTCAGGCGCGCCCTCGGGGGTCCGGGGGGCCTGCCCCCCGGCGTCGCGGGACGCATCCTGCGCCGCATCCCCGTCAGGCGCCTCGGCCTCTGACTCTGGGGCGGGCTCCTCAGGCTCCTCCACGCCCTCGATCGCCAGCAACCGCCGCAGCGCCGGGCGGAACGCATCCGCGGGCTCCGCGACCAGCGACGCGGCAGACCGCCCCTCGGCCTCGGCCAGATGCTCGGCCACCAGGCGGTGCCCCAGCCCATAGCCGGTCCATTTCCGCATCCGTCCGCGCCCCATGAACCATTCGCCATGGTCGTAATCGCGCCGCGCCCACAGGGTCCCGGCCTGCTTCAGCGACCCCGATCCGGGCCGCGTCGCATCCCAGGGGTCGGGCGCCCCGCCCAGCACCTGCAGCACGAAATGTCCCGCCAGCCCCTCGCTGACCAGCGCCTCGCCCAGGGACCGCCCGTATCCGGGCCCATCCCATCGCGCCAGATGGTGCATCTCATGGACCAGGGTGCGGCGGAAATGCTCGGGCGCGACGCGTGCGGGGTCCAGCGTGATCTCGATGATGCCGGGGGCGGGCGCATGGCCCGCGATGCCCCATTCGGGGATCACCCCGTCGCCCGCCCGCACCACCAGATCGAACCGCGGCAGGTCCAGATGCGCCTCGACCGCGGCCACCATCTCGCGCGCATGGGCGCGGATCTCGGCCATGATCAGGGTCAGCGCGCTGCGCGCGTTCAGCATGTGCAACTGCCAGATCGGCATGGCTCTCTCCTCGGGTCCGCGGGGTCAGACCTCGGGGACCAGCACCTCGCGCTTGCCGACATGGTTGGCGCTGGACACGACGCCCTGCTCCTCCATCTGCTCGACTAGGCGCGCGGCCTTGTTATAGCCGATGGCCAGCTTGCGCTGGATGTAGCTGGTGGAACACTTGCGGTCCTTGGCCACGATCATGACGGCCTGATCATACAGCGCGTCATCGCCGCCATCGCCGCCGCCCAGGCCCAGCACGGCGTCGATATCGTCGGCCTTGTCATCCTCGACCCCCTCGACCACGCCCGACTTGTAGCTGGGCGGCCCAAAGGATTTCAGATGCGTCACCACCTCCTCGACCTCCTCGTCGCTGACAAAGGGGCCGTGGATGCGGGTGATGCGCGCGCCGTTGCCCATGTACAGCATGTCGCCCTGGCCCAGCAGCTGCTCGGCCCCCTGCTCACCCAGGATGGTGCGGCTGTCGATCTTGGACGTGACCTGAAAGCTGACCCGCGTGGGAAAGTTCGCCTTGATCGTGCCGGTGATGACATCGACCGAGGGGCGCTGCGTCGCCATGATCAGGTGGATGCCCGATGCCCGCGCCATCTGCGCCAGGCGCTGGATGCAGGCCTCGATCTCCTTGCCGGCGACCATCATCAGGTCGGCCATCTCGTCGACGACCACGACGATATAGGGGAAGGTCTCGGGCTGGAATTCCTCGGTTTCCCAGATCGCGTCGCCGGTATCCTCGTCGAACCCGGTCTGGACGGTGCGCTTGAACATTTCGCCCTTGCGCAGGGCCTCGGTGACGCGGCCGTTGTATCCTTCGATGTTGCGCACGCCCATCTTGGACATCTTGCGATAGCGGTCCTCCATCTCGCCCACGACCCATTTCAGCGCCACCACGGCCTTCTTGGGGTCGGTGACGACCGGGGACAAAAGGTGCGGGATGCCGTCATAGACCGACAGTTCCAGCATCTTGGGGTCGATCATGATCAGCCGGCATTCGTCCGGCGTCAGTTTATACAGCAGCGACAGGATCATCGTGTTGATCGCGACCGACTTGCCCGACCCGGTGGTGCCCGCGATCAGCAGATGGGGCATCTTGGCCAGGTTCGCCACGACCGGATCGCCGCCGATATCCTTGCCCAGGGCCAGGGGCAGCGGCTGCGTGCCGTCCCCGAAGGCGCGGGAGGCGAAAATCTCGCGCAGCAGGACCTTTTCGCGTTTCGCATTGGGCAGCTCGATCCCGATGACTGTGCGGCCGGGGACGGTGCTGACGCGGGCGGACAGGGCCGACATCGACCGGGCGATGTCGTCGGACAGCCCGATCACGCGGCTGGCCTTCAGGCCCGGCGCGGGTTCCAGTTCGTACAGCGTCACGACCGGGCCGGGGCGGACCTCGGTGATCTGGCCCTTGACGCCATAATCATCCAGCACCGCCTCCAGCATGCGGGCGTTCTCCATCAGCGCCTCGTGGGACACGGGCACCACGTCGCTGTCTGACGGCGCCGACAGCAGCGCCAGCGGCGGGCGCTCATAGGCCGGGCCGCCCTCCTCAAAGCGCAGGGCCGGTTCCGCCTCGGCACGCGCGCTGCGCGACGGTTCGGGGCGGCGGGCGGGGGCGACGATCTGGCGCTGCGTCTCGGCGCCGAAGGGGCGCGGATCGGCGGGCTCCTCCTCGGGCGGCAGGGCCGCGGGCGCGCCGTCGCGGGCCAGGCGCGACGCGACGGCCTTGAGGACCGACGATTTCGCCGCGCTGGAGCGGATCGCGTCGCTGATGCGGCCGCGCACCTCGGCCTCGGACGGCGCATCGCCGTCATAGTCGGAATCGTGCTCGATCAGCTCGGGCTC
>NZ_MEES01000047.1:0-7964 GCF_001724535.1 Paracoccus sp. SCN 68-21
TCGGGCGGGGGGCGGCAAACTATACAAATGTTTAGGGAACGTCTCTGCAATAACCTGCGTTGGTGGTGTGATGATGGCGAAAGACGCTGTCGAAACAAAGAATTGATGCGGAGACTTAGAATGAAAACCCTCATGATCACGACTGCTGCTGCCCTGGCTTTTGCTGCCCCGGTTTACGCGCAGGACACCGCGACCCCGCCCGCAACCGATGCGATGCCCGCCGAGACGATGCCCGCCGAAGGTGCCGCCACGACCGAGACGATGCCCGCTGACGGCATGGCCACCACCGAGACCGTGCCTGCCGACGGCATGGCGGCCACGACGACCACCGACATGAGCGACATGGAAGTGGCGCTGTCGCCCGAGAACCCCGGCCTGACCGCATCCTGGCTGCAGGGCCGCGCGATCTATACCACCAACCAGCCGTCGACCACGCAGTGGACCGATGCGACCGGTGATGCCGTCCCGGCCGAGTGGAACGAGATCGCCAACGTGTCCGACATCGTGATGTCGCCCGAGGGTGACGTGATCGGCTACATCGCCGACATCGGTGGCTTCCTGGGCATGGGCACGCATTCGGTCCTGCTGGACCGTGACGTGCTGAACATGGCGCAGTTCGGCGACGACACCGTCCTGGCGACCAACTACAGCCAGGAAGAACTGGAAGCGCTGCCCGAGTTCGACATGGACACCGTCCGCGACTGATTTCGGCAACCCCTCACGAGGTTGAAGCAGAGGGGCGCCCATGTGGCGCCCCTTTCGCATGTTGTTCATTCGTCCAATAAATCATTGGATTTCAGAATAATGACGGTTTGTCGTCAAAAATATTCCTGATGGCCTTGACGGCGCTTGGTGGTCTGCGTAAACCCCGCCTCACCCCGGCGGGCGATCGTCCGGGGGATGAGTTGGGCGGTTGTAGCTCAGTTGGTTAGAGTACCGGCCTGTCACGCCGGGGGTCGCGGGTTCGAGCCCCGTCAACCGCGCCACAACTCATCATTCGCCCGAAGGAAATGCGCGGTTGTAGCTCAGTTGGTTAGAGTACCGGCCTGTCACGCCGGGGGTCGCGGGTTCGAGCCCCGTCAACCGCGCCATTTCCCTTTCTTTCTCCATTCCCCTGATCGACGCGACCCGCTAAGACGGGCGCGATTTCGCGTATCGGAGAATGTGATGACGGATATGGTCCAGGCCCGGCAACTGATCGAAGCCCTTGGCACCGCTGCCCGACAGGCAGCCGTGGTGCTGGCCCAGACCCCACCCGAGGTCAAGACGCGCGCCCTGATGGCCGCAGCCGACGCTGTCATCGACCAGACCCCCGCGATCCTGACCGCCAATGCGCGCGACCTGGACCATGCCCGCGACAAGGGCCTGTCGGAGGCCATGCTGGACCGGCTGCGGCTGGACCCTGCGCGCCTGACCGCCATCGCGCAAAGCCTGCGCGATGTGGCAGGCCAGGACGACCCCGTGGGCCAGGTGATCGCGGAATGGGACCGGCCCACCGGTCTGCATATCCGTCGCGTGCGCACGCCCATCGGCGTGATCGGGGTGATCTATGAAAGCCGCCCCAACGTCACCGCCGATGCGGGCGCGCTGGCGCTGAAATCGGGCAATGCGGTGATTCTGCGCGGCGGGTCGGAAAGCCTGCATTCCAGCGCGGCGATCCATGCCTGCATGGTGGCGGGTTTGCGCGCGGCAGGCCTGCCCGAAACCGCGATCCAGATGGTGCCCACACGCGACCGCGCCGCGGTCAGCGCCATGCTGGGCGCGCAGGGGCTGATCGACGTGATCATCCCGCGCGGCGGCAAGGGTCTGGTCGGGCTGGTGCAAGAGCAGGCCCGCGTGCCGGTCTTTGCCCATCTGGAGGGGATCTGCCACGTCTATGCCGATGGCGCCGCCGATCTGAACAAGGCGCGCCGTGTCGTGCTGAACGCCAAGACGCGACGGACGGGCATCTGCGGATCGGCCGAATGCCTGCTGATCGACCGGGTGTTCTTTGCCCGCCATGGCGACGTGCTGATCCGCGACCTGCTGGACGCCGGGGTCGAGGTCCGCGCGGAAGGCGATCTGGCGCAGATCCCGGGCACCGTCCCCGCCCAGCCAGATGATTTCGGGCGCGAGTTCCTGGACATGATCATCGCCGCCAAGCTGGTCGATGGCGTGGACGAGGCGATCGCCCATATCCGACGCCATGGCAGCCAGCACACCGAATCGATCCTGACCGAGGATGACGCCGTGGCCGAGCGGTTCTTTGCGGGCCTGGACAGCGCGATCCTGATGCGCAACGTCTCGACCCAGTTCGCGGATGGCGGCGAATTCGGCATGGGCGCGGAAATTGGCATCGCCACGGGCAAGATGCATGCCCGCGGGCCGGTCGGGGCCGAACAGCTGACCAGCTTCAAGTATCTGGTGACGGGCGACGGGGTGGTGCGCGCCTAGAACGCGACCTCGCCCCCGGTGTCGTCGAATTCGTGGCGCAGGGGGCGGTCCCCTGTGCGCGAGGCCTCGGCCAGCAGGGCGAAATGCACCTCGGACGGGGCCAGCGCCCGCGACTGGTCGCCGTCCAGCCAGGCCCACAGGCCCGCATCGACCTTGGCCCGGTCGCATTCCGCGACCAGCCGCCACAGCGGTGCGTCGCGCAGCACGATCAGCTTGCCGCCCCAGGGCATCGCGCTCTCGATGCACATCACGGCCAAGATCAGCATGCGGATCTCCGGGCGGGCGAAATCGCCTGTGGCGTCCAGGGTGATCTGCATCCGGCCCTGCGCCGACATCCCGTCCAGCAGACGCTGCAGTTCGGCCCGGCCGATGCGCTGGTCGCCCTGCGCCATGCCAAAGGCCATGCGATAGGCCTGGATGCGGGCGCGGGCGGCGCCAACGGCTTCGGCGATCAGGCGCAGTTCGGGCGATTCGGACAGGCCGGGAAAGTCGGGCGACATCTCCAGCAGCTCGACCCCGTTGCCGATGGCACCAAGCGGAGAGACCAGATCGTGGCACAGCCGCGATCCCAGCAGGGCGGCCAGATCGCCGGGCGCGATCCGCGTTGTATCGACCGTCATGTGTGATTACCTTCCAGACTGTAGAAGCAGGGAGCCTTCACGGTGAACGAGATTCTGGAACCCGGCATGATCGTGCGTCACCCCGGCGCGCCCGAATGGGGCGAGGGGCAGGTCCAGTCGCGCATCGGTGACCGCATCACCGTGAATTTCGCCGATGCCGGAAAGCAGGTCATCGACGGACGCCGGGTGGCGTTGCAGATCCTGCGCATGGGCGACATGTAAACTCCTGATATTGCAGGGGTCAGGATGCAACCCTTGGTTGCGTGATGCAAGGGGAACTTGAAGGGCGGGGTGTCGCGTGTTGCAATGCGGCCCCGGCCTGGCCTAGACAGGCCCCACCCTTGGGACGAGAGAACCCGTGAACCGTGCCGACCCCGCCTTTTTCCAGATCCGCCTGGCGCGCAGCCCGCGCGACCTGATGGCGGCACAGCGCCTGCGATACCGTGTGTTCGTGGAGGAGCTGGGCGGCACCGGCCCGCTGGTCGATCACGATGCCCGGCTGGAACGGGACGAATTCGACCCGGTCGTCGACCACCTGTGCCTGATCGACACGCGCCGCGATGCGGATGCGCTGGATCATGTCGTGGGCGTCTATCGCCTGCTGCGCAGCGATGTGGCGGCCCGCTTCGGGCGGTTCTATTGCGACGGCGAATACGACCTGACGCCGCTGCGCGACAGCGGCCGCCCCCTGCTGGAGCTGGGCCGGTCCTGCGTCGATGCCGACCACCGGGGGGGCGCCGCGATGTTCCTGATGTGGAACGCGCTGGCCGATTACGTTCTGGACCACGGGATCGAGATCCTGTTCGGGGTCGCCAGCTTTCACGGCACGGATGCTGCGATGCTGGCGCCGTCGCTGTCCTGGCTGCACCATCATCATCTGGCCCCCGAGGGTCTGCGCCCGCGTGCACGCGACTGCAGCTTTCAGCGGATGGACCTGATCGCGCCCGACCGTCTGGACCGGCGCGAGGCGATGATGGGCATGCCCGCGCTGATCAAGGCCTATCTGCGTCTTGGCGGCGTGGTGGGCGAGGGGGCCTTTGTCGACCGCGCCTTCAACACCACCGACGTGTTCCTGATGATGGACACGGCCGCCATGTCGGCCAAGCACAAGCAGTTCTACGAAAGCCGCTGGCAGCCGACATGAACCCGACCTGGCGCGAGGCCGAGCCGTTGCCGCTGCCTGGACCGCAGGGCCTGCGCGACTGGCTGCGGGTGATCCGCCGCGGGGTGCCCGCGGTGCTGGTCCTGCTGCTGGGCGTGGCGCTGATCCTGCCGCTGCGCGCGGTCGAGCGGCTGTTCCACGGCCCCCGACGCCCCTGGACCGGCCCGTATGTGCAGTCCGTCTGCCGCCTGGTGCTGGCCTGCATCGGGTTGCGCTGGCGGCGCGAGGGCAGGCCGATGCGCGGCCCCGGCGCGGTGGTGGCCAACCATTCCAGCTGGTTGGACATCCTGACGCTGAACGCGGCCCTGCCGGTGTTCTTCGTCAGCAAGGCCGAGGTCGCGTCCTGGCCCGGCATCAACATCCTGACCCGTGTGACCGACACGCATTTCGTCGCCCGCGATCCGCGCTTGGCGCGCGCGCAGGCTGCCGAATTCGCCGCCCGCATCCGCGCGGGCCACCGGCTGCTGTTCTTTCCCGAGGGGACGTCGACCGACGGCCGCCGGGTGCTGCCCTTCAAGCCGACGCTGTTCCAGGGGTTTCTGGCCGACGACCTGCCCGAAGGCCTGGCGATCCAGCCGGTCAGCGCGGTCTATACCGCGCCGCCGGGGCGGGATCCGCGATTCTATGGCTGGTGGGCGGACATGGATCTGGGGCCGCATCTGCTGACCGTTCTTGCGGCAAAGCGCCAGGGTGATGTGGTCATTCGCGTTCATCCGCCGTTGCCAATTCTTGCCGAAACACGCAAGTCATTGGCTTCTAAGGCGGAAGAAAGTGTGCGCGGTGGCCTTGTTTGGGATAACCTGTCGCAGGAGTAATTTCCGACTTGTCAGACTCAGCGCACCACAATATCTAGCGCGCTCAGCTCTCTGAAACACCAAAGGATGCGCCCTCATGACCCGCTTTGCCGCCCCCATCGCCGAACAGATCTGGGACATGAAATACCGGATGAAGGACGCCGAAGGGCAGGTGGTCGACGCCTCGGTCGAGGACAGCTGGCGCCGCGTCGCACGCGATCTGGCGCGCGTCGAGGCAGAGCCCGCCAAGTGGGAGGAAAAGTTCTATTCCGCGCTGGAGGATTTCAAATACCTGCCCGCAGGCCGCATCCTGGCGGGGGCCGGCACCGGTCGTTCGGTGACGCTGTTCAACTGCTTTGTCATGGGCACCATCCCCGACAGCATGGGCGGCATCTTCGACATGCTGAAGGAAGCTGCGCTGACCATGCAGCAGGGCGGCGGCATCGGCTATGACTTCAGCACGATCCGACCCCGCGGCGCGGTGGTCAAGGGCGTGGCGGCAGATGCATCAGGCCCGCTGTCCTTCATGGATGTCTGGGACGCGATGTGCCGCACGATCATGTCGGCAGGCTCGCGTCGGGGCGCGATGATGGCCACCATGCGCTGCGACCACCCGGATGTGGAGCAGTTCATCGTCGCTAAACAGGACAGCGCGCGCCTGCGCATGTTCAACCTGTCGGTGCTGATCACCGACGACTTCATGGATGCCGTGCGCGCCGACGGCCCGTGGGATCTGAAGTTCGAGGGCCGCGTCTACAGCACCGTTCAGGCGCTGGACCTGTGGAACAAGATCATGAAGGCGACCTATGATTTCGCCGAGCCGGGCGTGATCTTCATCGACCGGATCAACAAGGCCAACAACCTGAACTATGTCGAGACGATCGCAGCCACCAACCCCTGTGGCGAGCAGCCCCTGCCGCCCTATGGCGCCTGCCTGCTGGGCTCGATCAACCTGGCGCGGCTGGTGACGAACCCGTTCACCGACGCGGCCCAGCTGGACCCCGAGGCGCTGGACGATCTGGTCCGCACCGCCGTCCGGATGATGGACAACGTGGTCGACGCGTCGAAATTCCCGCTGGACGCGCAGGCCGAGGAGGCCCGCAACAAGCGCCGTATCGGTCTGGGCGTGACGGGCCTTGCCGACGCGCTGCTAATGCTGGGCCTGCGCTATGGCGCCGATGATGCGGTCGCCCAGACCCGCGTCTGGATGAAGGCCATCGCGCGGTCGGCCTATCTGGCCTCGGTCGATCTGGCCAAGGAGAAGGGCGCCTTCCCGCTCTTCGACGCCAAGAAATACCTGGCCTCGGGCTTCATGTCCAAGATGGACAAGGATGTCCGCGACGCGATCGCCAAGCACGGCATCCGCAACGCGCTGCTGACCTCGATCGCGCCCACCGGCACGATCAGCCTCTATGCGGGCAACGTCTCCTCGGGGATCGAGCCGGTCTTTGCCTATGCCTATACCCGCAAGGTCCTGCAGAAGGACGGGTCGCGCACCGAGGAGGAGGTCGTCGATTACGCCGTTCAGATGTGGCGCGACCTCAAGGGCGATGCCGCGCTGCCCGACTACTTCGTGAACGCCCAGACCCTGGCCCCCAAGGACCACGTGGCGATGCAGGCAGCGGCGCAGGAATGGGTCGACAGCTCGATCTCCAAGACGATCAACTGCCCCGAGGATATCGGTTTCGACGATTTCAAGGACGTCTACATGGCGGCCTGGGATCTGGGCTGCAAGGGCTGCACGACCTATCGTCCGAACGACGTGACCGGATCGGTCCTGTCGGTCAGCGAAAAGACCGAAAAGGCCCCCGAGGCCGACAAGGGCGCCGATGTCGTCTATCTGACCGAACCGCTGGACCGTCCCGCGGCGCTTGAGGGCGCGACCTACAAGCTGAAATGGCCGGGGTCGGAACACGCGATCTACATCACGATCAACGACATCATCCACGGCAACCACCGCCGCCCGTTCGAGATCTTCATCAACTCCAAGAACATGGAGCATTACGCTTGGACGGTCGCGCTGACGCGCATGGTCTCGGCCGTGTTCCGCCGCGGGGGCGACGTGTCCTTCGTGGTCGAGGAGCTGAAGGCCGTCTTCGATCCGCGCGGCGGGGCGTGGATGCAGGGCCGCTATGTCCCCTCGATCCTAGCGGCCATCGGCGGCGTGATCGAGCGCCACCTGGTCGAGACGGGTTTCCTGGCAGGCGAGGGCCTTGGCCTCAAGGCCGATCCCCAGGCCGAGGTGATGGCCGTGGGCGAGGCCCCGCGCGGCCCCGCCTGCTCCAGCTGCGGTCAGTACGGGATGCGGATGGTCGAGGGCTGCATGACCTGCCCCAGCTGCGGTCACTCCAAATGCGGCTGATGGCGGACCGGGACTGGTTTGTTGTCCTGACAGGCAAAAGTTTTCCTTTTGCCGCCCATAACCTGTCCTTTTGCAGGGCATAAGTTTTCCATCGGGTGATTTGAGGCAGACGTTCCGGGTAAGGTAAATATCTGAAAGGCGACTGGCGACGGTCGCCTTTTTCTTGTTTGCGCGGCTTATGCCGACCCTGATGCGGCCTTTCTCGAGATGAGAGTTGGCCTTATATACTCGAGAGCGGAGGCAAGTTAAGTGAAATACCCGGGCATTAGACGTGTAACGTTTGGCAGATGAAAATGATCGACGAGACCTGGTGGCCGGACCTTCTTCGTTACATCGCGGATGAGGATCCATGGTGGGGACCAAATGTCATTGCTGCTGATATTAAAAGTTACGGCGACCCGTGGACGCCCGGAAGTCGGGCTCTTTGGTCTGCGCTGGTTCCGCTCGACGTCCTTGATCAGATAGAGGACAATTTAAAGCGTTTCTGCAAAAATCGGAATCATGGGATTCCCAAAGGGGTCTGCTTGTGATTCATCCTCCCAGAAAGGATGAATCATGTCAGCACCTTTACCGAATGCGCTGCGTGCGCGGTT
>NZ_MEES01000048.1:0-7913 GCF_001724535.1 Paracoccus sp. SCN 68-21
GCAGCATCATTGACCCCAGCATGAACCAGCACACATAACGACCGGGCGGGTCAGTTCTCGGTGACAATGCCGGGTCAGTTCTCAGTGACAGCCAACAGTTATGGGCCTCTCTGTGCTCCGTCATCCCTTCCGGCGGCTGTAGGGATGAAAAGCAGACGCAGCTTGATTTGAAGAGCCGTCCTGGTGGCTTACCTATGCAACAGCACCGCCGGCGAAGGTCAATGTCAGGGGTCAGGCCGAAGCGCGCAGCTTCAGATCGGCGCGCAGCAATGTCTTCGTGGGCGGGCGCAGTTCGTCTGCATCGATCCGCTCCAGCAGTTCGGCCATTGCGCACTGTGCTATATCGCCATAGCTCTGCGCGACCGTGGTTAATGGCGGGCAGGCATACTTGGCCTGCGGATGATCGTCGTGACCAGCAATGCGGATATCGCTGCCGCGCACGCGCCCGATCTTGAGTCCGGCCTCCCATGCCGCGAGCTGTGCGCCAAGTGCGATCCGGTCGTTGGCACAAAGAAGCGTCCGTGTGGGCAGCCCCGACCGGATGAGCGCGGTCGCGGACTCATAGCCGAACCGCTCGAAATCCCAGGTCATCTCCTGCGGAATGGCGAGCAGGACAGGCTCGTGAGCCGCGGCCGACATGGCGGCAGCATAGGCCTCTCGTCGGTCTATCGCGTTTTGGTTCACCTCCGGCATGCCGAGATAGCACGGCGGCTCGCCCGAGCGGCAAAGATAGTCCACCATCAGCCCCATACTCTGCCGGTTGTCCGTCCCGACGAAGGTGCAGTCGTGCGGCGGCGGGCTATCAACATAGACCAGTGGCACGTTCTCCTCGAGCGCCTCAAGCTTCTTATTGGATGGTCCGACCCCGGTAGGCACGACGATCAGGCCGGCTACGTTCAATCCCGTCAGCCGGTCGATGGCGGCGGATTCCAGGTCCCGGCTGCCGTTCGAGGACAGCACGAAGGCAAGGAACCCGGCATCGAGCGCGATCCGCTCGACCGAGCGGATCAACTCCATGTAAAAGGGGTCGATCGAATTGGGGATGATGATCCCTAGGATGTTGCTGCGGCGACGCTTGAGGTTGACGGCGAACAGGTTGGGGCGGAACCCGCTTTCGGCAAGAGCTACCTCAATCCGTTCGCGCGTGCTGGCTCTGACGGAACTCGCATCCTGGAAGAAACGCGACACTGTCGGGCGCGAGAGCCCGACATAGGCCGAGAATTCCTCCATCGTTCTTATATCTTGAACGGGTGCGATAGATGTTCTGTCTTTCCCTCCAGATCGAAACATGTGTGCCCTCAGGCTCTAGCGGCGGAGATGTAATCCTGCATGACCGCCTTTACCGAAGCAAGCAGTAGCGGACGGGCGCGCGGAGCCAGCCGTCCTGCCCTGACCTCGGAGTAGCGGGCGCCGAGATGCTGTCCAACGAGTGTCTCGGGGATCGGCGTGTCCCCGAGCAGATCCATCAGCTCGCCCAGGGCAGCGCGCGCTTCGGGTTGCGGCCAGTAGTAACGGATGCGGTCCGAATAACTGAAATGCCGCTGCAGCGCGCGCTCGGCCTCCGTGCCTTCGTAGTAGCGGTCCCAGTTCCCGGGATTTGCCAGCATGACGGCCTCCATCGTCTCACGCAGGCTCCGGCTGCGGGCGTCCGGATACAGTTCGTCCGCAATGGCGTCGAGACCGTAGAGCGCTTCTCGAAGCGCGAAGGTAAGTCCTGGACCCACCTTCAGGATGGCAAAACCGTCCTCAACCAAGGACGCCAGGTTGCGCGGGCGCTGGTAGTCGGTCGAATGCGCCTCGAAGACAAGGCTCGGGGCATCCTTCAGGACGGCGGAGAGTGCCTGTGCCTTCGCGCTATCATATTCGATCACGTTATGATTGCCGAACTCGACGCCTGGTTGGACCACGGTCGCGATGACGCGGGCAAAGGCAGCCGACTGACCTGCAGCATCGAAAGCTGCTTGATGGATGGCGATCGTGCGGCGGGCCGCCTCGGAATCGGTCACCTCCAGCTCATCCAGTTCCTCCATCGCGCCGCCGGGAATGGGAACCTCGGTTCCGATGATGTAGACGGGGTCGGGAATTGCGCCTCCAGGCCGTGCTGCCTCGGCTGCGGCAGCCAGCCGCGCAGCGCGCTCGGCGATCACGGCATCGTCCAGCGCCACCGGCTCGCCCTTGCAGCCCATCGAGCAGTCCAGATGAAGCTTGGTGAAGCCCGCAGCGGCATAGGCGCGGATCATCGCCTCAGCACGGTCCATCGCCTCGGCCGCGGCAAGTTCCTTCCAGGGGTTCGGACCCAAGTGATCGCCGCCCAGGATTAGCCGCCCCATCGGAAAGTCCTGCGCGGCCGCGATGGCCTCCACGAATTTGCGGAAGTCGGCCGGGGTCATGCCTGTATAGCCGCCCTCTTGGTTCACCTGATTGCAGGTCGCTTCGATCAGCAGCGGCAGCTCGGTCGGCCCCACGGCCTGCATGGCGGCTTCAATCACAAACGTATTGGCCGAGCAAACCGAGGGGATGCCGGAGGGGCCAGGCTTGCGGCGCCACGTGGCGATGTCCAGAAGCGGGTTCGTCATCTCTTTATCCTTTAGCCTGCGCCATCAGCGCGTCCAGTTCGGACCTCGTCGAAGTGCCCTCCATAGGCCCCAGGCATGTGACGGCACGAGCACCGGCAGCATTGGCATAGGCCAATGCGGTCTGGGGCGAAGCGCCTTCCAGCCACAGGCTGACGAAGGCGCCTCCGAAGCTGTCGCCAGCACCCGTCGGGTCGACTTCTTCGACCGCGATCGGCAGCACATCGCGGCGTCCCTTGGCGTCGAAGTGGCTCGCCCCCGCGGCTCCGCGCTTGATCACGATCTCGGGGATGCCGCGATCGAGCAGTTCTGCCACGGCTCCTGCCTCATCGTCGGCCGACGTGAACAACAGGATCTCGTCACCTGATGGCAGGAACAGGTCCGTCTGCGTTAGAACCTCATCAAGGGCGGCGCGCAGGCCGGGCGCCGCAAGTATCTCCGGGCGCAGGTTCGGATCGAAGCTGAGCGTGCCGCCACGCGCCTTGACGCGAGCGACCGCTTCCGTCGTGCGGCGCGCAAGGCCGGGTGCGGAGAGGGCAGTTCCCATGATATGCAGATGCGAGCACGTCTCAATCAACGCATCGCCCGCCGACGAGGCCTCCAGCCGGCCACAGGCGGCATGGGTGATGTTAAAGACGAAGGCGCGCGAGCCGTCTTCGCGATACCGCACGAATGCCGACCCGGTGCTTTCGCCCGACGCGATCTCGATGCCGGAAACATCGACTCCGTCGGCGTGCAGCCGGTCAAGCGTCACATGGCCAAAATCGTCGTCGCCAACCCGCGACAGGATCGCACACGGCGTGCCCAGCTTGCCGACCTGGTCAATGAAGATAGCGGGCGCACCTGACGGAAACGGACCGATGAGGGGCTGCGCTTCCCGAAAGCCGCTGCCGCGGGTGGTTGCCACGATTTCGACAAGGACCTCGCCGATGGTCAGAACCTTCGTCATCGCCTACGCCTGCCGCCGTTTGGAACGCACATCGAGATAAACGGCGATCAAGATGACAAGGCCCTTTACGATCAACTGATAGAAGTAGGGGACCGAGAGCATGTTCATGCCATTGTTCAGAACCCCGATGATCAGCGCGCCGATGAGAGTGCCGACCATTGTTCCGACACCGCCAGCCAGGGACGTGCCGCCAAGGACAGCCGCGGCGATGGCATCCAGTTCGTAGCTCATGCCGGCATTCGTCTGCGCCGAGAAAAGCCGCGAGGACAGCAGGATACCCGCAATCGCTGCCATGACGCCCGAGATCATGAAGATACGGATCTTCATCGAGTCGACGTTGATGCCGGAGTAAAGCGCGGCTTCCCGGTTTCCGCCGGTCAGATAAGCCCTTCGGCCGAACGTTGTATGTGCGAGAAGCCCGTGGTTGACGACGAAAAGCACGGCAACGATCCAGATGATGATGGGCACGCCCAGAAAGCTGTTTGCACCGATGGCGATCCAGGTGGGGTCCATGTTCATCGCCGGGGCTCCGCCGGTCGGCAGGCTGACGAGACCGCGATAGATGCTCATCGTTGCCACGGTCACGATGAAGGACGGCAGCAAAAGCTTCGCCGTCATCACGCCGTTGAACAGTCCCATCACAGCGCCTGCTGCCAATGTCAGCGTCAACGCCGGCACGAAGCCCCAGCCAAGACCGATGACTTGCGCGCCAACCATCCCGGCCACCGCGATGATCGAGCCGACTGAAAGGTCGATCTCACCCAGAAGGATGACCCATGTCATTCCGAAGGCCGCGATCGCGATCACCGCGACCTGCTGAAGGATGTTGGTGGCGTTTGCGATCGACATGAATCGCTCGTTCGCTAACGAAAAAATGATGCACAGCGCCACCAGCGACAGCAGAATACCGCCATATTGGCGCGCGGCAGACTTGAGGGGCGAATGGCCGCCAGAAATTGATTGCGAGGTCTCGGTCATCAGATTTGCCCCGTTGCAAAGGTCATTACGCGTTCAGGTGTCAGCGTCTCCCGAGCCTGGGTCGTCGCGACCCGGCCTTCGAACATGATCATCACCCGATCCGAAAGCCCGAGCACCTCTGGCAGTTCGGACGAAACCATCACGATGGCGGTCCCCTCGGCGGCGAGCTGGCGGATGATGCGGTAGATTTCGAACTTGGCGCCGACATCAACGCCGCGCGTCGGCTCGTCCAGGATCAGGATGCGCGGGCGGGTGGCAAGCCACTTGGCCAGGACGATTTTCTGCTGGTTTCCCCCCGACAGCGTGCCGACTTCCGTCTCGATCGAGGCCGTTCGGATCGCCAGGCGCTTTACCTCGCCGGCGGCCGCAGCGCGCTCGCGCTTGGCCTTGATGAAGCCAGCGCCTGAAACCTCGGGCAGGCTGGCCATTGTCACGTTCGGCCGAAGCCCATGAGCAAGCACCAGCCCCTGCTCCTTGCGGTTTTCGGTCACGAAGCCGATCCCGCGCGCGATGGCCTCGGCAGCGGACCTGATCGTGACCTCTTGGCCGTCGATCCTTACCCGTCCTGCGGCAGGTGCCATCCCGAACAATGCGTTCATGACCTCGGACCGGCCCGATCCGATCAGGCCGAAGACCCCGAGGATCTCGCCAGGGCGCAACTCGAAAGAGACATCCTCGAACACGCCGGCCCGCGTGAGCGCCTCCACGCAAAGCACAGGCGCCGCGGCGGGATCAACGGGTTCGCCGATCCGCGCGGGGTAGAGCTCGTCCATGCGCCGGCCGACCATCAGCCCGATCAGTTCCTCGACGCTCGTGTCCGCCCGCGCCCGGGTCGTGACATATTCGCCGTCGCGGATCACCGTGATGTCGTCGGACAGGCGCATGATCTCTTCCATCCGGTGCGAGATGTAGATGATCGCCTTTCCTTCCGCCTTCAGCCGGTCGATGATCCGAAACAGGATTTCGGCCTCGGAATCCGACAGCGACGACGTCGGCTCGTCGAAGATCACGACGCGGCTGTCATGGCTGAGACCCTTCGCGATCTCGACCAGCTGACGCTGCGCGATCGACAGGTCCCCGACCCGTGCGTTGACGTTGATCGGCAGACCGAGGCTTGTCACCAGTTGACGCGCGCGGGCCATCAGCCGGCGCTCGGAGATGAAGCCGAGCGACGTTGGCTCGCGCGTGGCAAGGATGTTCGCCGCAACGCTGAGATTGTTGCAAAGGCTCAGTTCCTGGAAAACGATCGCGAGGCCGCGCAGCGCGGCCTCCTGGGGGGTGCGCGGATAGTAATCCCGCCCCTCCATCCGGATCGTTCCCTCGGTCGGGGCCTGCACACCGGCAAGAATCTTCATCAGCGTGGACTTGCCAGCGCCGTTCTCGCCCAGGATCGTGTGAACGCGCCCGGCGCGGACGGAGAGGTCCATGTTCCGAAGCGCCACGATGGGCCCGAATGTTTTGCGCACCCCGCTCAGTTGCAGGATGACATCGCCGTCATCGGCCATCACGGCCTCCTCTACAAGCAGATGGAGCGGTCGTCCCTCGCCCCGGCGAAGGACGACCGCAGGTTCCGTGCGTGACGGAACTCAGTTTCCGGTATAGACGCCCGGCACGATGGGCTGCTCGGTCGGAACTTCGGCCCCGTCCATCAGCCGGATCGCCGTATCGACGGCCATCTTGCCCATCTCGTCGGGGAACTGCTGGATCACGCCGACCATGATCGGATCCGAGTCCACTGCGTTGCGGGCCTCTTCCATGCCGTCAAAGCCGATGACCTTGACCTGATCGCCTAGCCCGGCAGCGCGCACGGCTGCGGCGGCTGCAAGCGCGGCGTCGTCGCCAAAGCCGAAGATGCCGTCGATCTCGGGGTTGGCCTGCAGCATGTTCTGCGCCGCTGCCAGGGCTTCGGCACGGGTGATCCCGGTCTGCTGCGCGACGATCTCGATGCCCGGAAACTCCTCGAGGCCCTGCCGGAAGCCCTCGATGCGGGCGACCACGGACTGCACGGTGGGATAGTCGATGATGGCGACCTGGCCTTCGCCGCCGAGCTGGGCACCCATCAGTTCGGCAGCCTTCACACCGCCGGCGTAATTGTCGGTGCCGATGTAGGACGTCACGTCGACACCCTGAGCGGGCACGTCGATCGTGATGACCTCGATCCCAGCCTGTTGCGCCTTCATGATCGCGGGCAAGGCGCCTTGGCTGTCAACGGGGGATATTACCAGCACATCCACGCCTTTGACGATGAAATCCTCGACGTCGGCAAGCTGCTTAGACAGGTCCTGGTTTGCAATGGCGATCTCGAGCGGGATCTCACGAGCGGCCGCTTCGTTTTCCATGGCGCGCGCGATTTCGATGTAGAACGGATGCTGCTGTGTCAGCAGCGATGCGCCGATTCCTTCAGCGCCGACTGCTCCTGCGGCGATCGTCAAAGCGGTCGAGGCAAGCAAGATTTTCTGCAGATTTTGCAAGTTAGTTCTCCTCCCAAGGCGCCGTATCTACAGCGCATTCCAGATGCAGCGCGGCGCTAGCCGCTGATACACCTGTATCTCTAAACTTTACTTAAGTAAATATTATCCGATTTCTGTGACGTCCGATCGGTAAAGGTTGAGTCATGCCGGACACCCTGAGCCGCAGCCCGGCGGCATCCATTTGTGCGAGATCGGCGGGCGGCGGGCCGCGTCTGTCAAGGCAAAGACACGCCCGTATGGCAGCGATGGAATTGACCTGGCCTACCCCTTGGGATTTTCGCCGTCACGCAAGCAACATTCGAGCACAGCCTAGGCGAACTCGGCCTCAAGCAGAACGGGCCCCAATGCCTGCGCTTGAGTAACTCTTCCAACCCGGTTCGCAGGGCTGCCTGGATGACCGCTTTGTCGTTTTCGCTGCGCATGCCCTGCTGCATTGCAGTCAGGCAGCTTTCCGCCCTTCATGTCGAGCAGGGCACCAGTTGTGTTGTGGCGCGGGCGAACGGCCGCTTTCACGTCATACGGCACAGTTTCCTTGCTGCATCACTTACAGGTAGCTTTTCGCCCCTTTGTGAGACGGACGGCCCATTGGGCGGACTTGGCTGGTCGGCTCACGTCAGGCACTGAGGTTAAGCCTCTCCAGAGCAGACTCTCTGCTCGGCGCCGCGAGGTCGCTTGGCGCTATGCTTCGAAGTCAAGCTCAAGAAGCGTTTCCACCTCAATGTCCGGCACAACGCCAGGCACTTCCTTCGGCGAGACGCCGGTCCGCACCAGGATCGTCTTGAGCCCGGCGGACTGTCCGGCCCTGATATCGGTCTCAATCTGATCGCCCAGCATGAAGGTCGTTAGGCTCTGTTGACAAAAGGGATTCACACCGCAGCGTGGGCGTGATTCAAGCTGGTATCTGCAATGGAGACCAGCTTGGCACGAGACCTGATGTCGGAC
>NZ_MEES01000049.1:0-6697 GCF_001724535.1 Paracoccus sp. SCN 68-21
GCAGCATCATTGACCCCAGCATGAACCAGCACACATAACGACCGGGCGGGTCAGTTCTCGGTGACAATGCCGGGTCAGTTCTCAGTGACAGCCAACAGTATCGAGCACCTGGAGGCCAAGGGCGCCTTCTTCCGGTCGATCGAGGACCCGATCGACACGGCCAGCCCGCAGGGCAAGTTCACCCTGCAGGTCCTGGGGGCGGCGGCCGAATTCGAACGCGCCCTGATCCGCGAACGGACCAGGGCCGGTCTGGCCAGCGCGCGTCTGGAGGGACGGATAGGCGGCAATCCCGGCTTGCGGGCCAAAGACCCCGTGGCTGTGCGAAAGCTCCGCATGGCACGGAGTGAGGGCTATCTTGACAGGATCGGCCGTACCG
The DNA here is from genome assembly GCF_001724535.1 of Paracoccus sp. SCN 68-21. NCBI lineage: Bacteria > Pseudomonadati > Pseudomonadota > Alphaproteobacteria > Rhodobacterales > Paracoccaceae > Paracoccus > Paracoccus sp. SCN 68-21. Next base: position 377 of record NZ_MEES01000049.1, read on the forward strand.
CCCCGGAATGGGCGCCGCATGTGCGCAGGCTGCGCCCGGATATGGCGTGGGAGGATGTCTTGCGCATCATCAACGCCCCCCTGCCCCACCGCGCCCGCTGGAGCCAGGCCCGCCTGCTCAGGGCGGTACGGGCCTATGTCCGGGACGGGTTCCTGCCGCCGGAAGTGCTGGCCCGCGCGCCGCGGCGGCCGGTCGATGACCGCCTGCCCGCCATCGTGGCGGCGATCCGGGGGGCGGACCCGAACATCACGCTTCAAGGTCTGTGCGACAGGCTGGAGGCGATGCGCGAACGCACCCCGCGCGGCCGCACGAAATGGCAGCCTTCATCGGTCAGGATGCTGCTGCAGCGCGCCACCCGGTTGGGCCTGCTCTGAGGCCTCAGACTTTTTCGACGGGTCCGCCATAGCCCGCAATGGCGCTGTCCGCAGTCAGCAGCACCATCCCCTCGGTGATCGCCTGCGCCAACAGCAGCCGGTCGAACGGGTCCGAATGCAGCGGAGGCAGGGCCGACAGCGCCAGGCAATGCCGGCTTTCGATGGCCAATTCATCATAGCCGTTGGACAGCAGCCCTGCCCGCAGCACGCCGGGATCGACGGTGAAATCGGGCCGGTTCAGCGCCCGCTTGATCGACACCTCCCAGATGGATGCGGCCGAGAACCACAGCGCATGCCGCGGGTCCGACATCAACCGATGCGCGGCGGCCGGCATACGCGACGACTGGAACGCCGCCCAGAGTAGCACATGCGTGTCTATCAGATAGTTCACGCATCGCCCTCGAACAGGGACTGGATCTCTGCCCCGTCCATCCGGTCGAAATCCTCGGGGATCGCATAGGCGCCGTCCAGAAATCCGATCCGCGCGGGCATCCGGCTTTCCAGCAGCGTGACCTTGACCAGGGGACGCCCGGCCTTGGCGATGACAAAAGGCTCGCCCTGGACCGCGGCGTCGACCAGCTTCGACAGGTTCGTCTTGGCCTCGTGGATGTTGACCGTCTTCATCGCCGCCCCCATAAGCTTAGTTCATTCAACTTAGCCCATCTGGGGCGCATCTTCAACCATGCGGGTCACGGCGATTCGATGCGGACCGCCACCATGCCCGGTTCGGCGCGACGAAGCGCCGATTGCAACCGGCTCAGCAGATGCGTGCGCAGATAGGTGGCGTGGAACCGTGAGGGTGCGGTCAGGGACAGCACCCCCTCAGCCTGCCCCGTCTCGATCATCGGGCGGAACCAGGCGTCGAAGATGGCGGCATCCTCCGTCTGCAGCTGCTCGCACACCCGCCGCCAAAGGCCGTCGCCTTGATTGGGCATGTCCAGACGACGGAACGGCACGACATTATCCGCGGCCGAGGGAATCTCCGGCCCGGTCATGCGCTGAACGAAATCCTCGCCGATATTGGCCCAGGACGGACGCGTGTCGATCATGATCCGATCAAGGTCGAGACCCAGAACCGACACGCGGCCCCTAGCGCCCTGTCGCTTGACGATGACCCAGCCCATGGCACGCAGACGCGCCATGTCGCGCTTGACGGTTCGTTCGTCCACGCACCACATCCGAGCGATTTCCTTCTGGCCGGTGATCAACTCGTCTCTCTGCCAGTTGTAGCGGGCGGTGATCAGGACGGTCAGTCGCAAGACCAGCCGCTGGCTCTGGGCATCAGAGGCCAGGGCGTGCGCGGTCAACGCCGACAGAATATCGTATTTCCTGACGGCCGCATCGCGGCCCACGGGTTTGATCACACGCATCTCTGCTCCTGCATTGGCGGTGCGGTTGTCTCCGCTGGATCGTCGGATCTTGCGATTCTCCCAACGCCTTTCGCCATCTTTATCCCATTAGCGTCCTGATGGGCGGTCCTGTCAAGGCAGAACCCGTCGCCACGGGCATCCTCTTTGCGTTGCATGTCTGAAAACAGGTATCATTGGTATAAGGGGACTCCTTGGATGTCCCTCTATTTGCCGCGAATGTCCCCTATTTTGGGTCGGTGGGGCTGCGGGCGTCCCTGATTTCCTCACAATCGGGACCGGTCCTTGTGCAGGTAATGCGGCCTAGTGGTGTGATCGATTCGCAGATGCGGCGTTCCGCGTCCAATTTACGTCCTTGAGTGAACAACTGTTTTGCCAAAGACGCAAATTCGGCGTAAACGGGAAGCCGACGATGATTAGCGTTCCGGAGAACAGGCATACTATGTACACCCATCAGGACCTCGCGCGGCTGCAAAGTCAGTCCTTGAAGATGCAGGGCTGGATCCGCCGCCAGACCTTCAGCCCGGCCAATGAGAAAACGCTGCGCCGCTTCTCCTCTTGGGAGGTGTCAGAGCTGATCTTCCGCATCAACCAGTCGACCTTTCGGGGCAAGCTTGCAGCCGATCCGAACCTTCCCCTCGGGGAAGTCGAGGAGGATGGGCGTCAGCGCTGGTTCAGCCTGGACGAGGTCAACGAGCTGCGCCGCCGCATCCGCATCAACAAGAAATCGCTCATGCCGCCGCGCCCCGAGGGGAAGCGCGCCTTTCGCGCGGCCATTGCCAACTTCAAGGGCGGCGCTGGCAAGTCGACGGTGGCGCTGCATTTTGCGCAGGCGGCGGCGCTGGACGGCTATCGCGTTCTGGTCGTCGATTTCGACCCGCAGGCGACGCTGTCCCACTCCATGGGTCTGTCGGATGTCGGCGAGGATCACACGGTCTGGGGCATCATGGCCCGCGATCTTGAGCGCGAGACCGACCGTATGAACGCGGCATCGGCGGGCGCCGAGTCGGGGACCACCCTGCCCCACCGCAAACTGCCCGCCACGATTCGCGACATGGGGCTGGGGTCGCTGCGGGCTGCCGACTTCATCAAGCCCACGGCCTGGTCTACCATCGACATTGTGCCCAGCTGTGCCAATGCGGCCTTCGTGGAATTCGCCAGCGCGCAGTATCGCCACCTCAATCCGGAATGGACCTTCTTCGGGGCCGTGTCGCGGTTCCTGGACAGCCTGGCCGACGATGCTTACGACCTGATCCTGTTCGATTGCCCGCCTGCGATCGGGTATCAGTCGATGAACGCGGTCTTTGCCGCAGACATGCTGTATATTCCCTCGGGGCCCGGCTACTGGGAGTACGACTCGACCACCAGCTTCATCGGCCAGTTGGCCGAGGCGCTGGAGGATCTGTCGCACGGCTTTGAAAACTTCCCCACGGGGAAGATCGCCCTACCCAAGACCTTTGCCGATGTCCGGTTCCTGATGACCCGGTTCGAGCCATCGAACGAGCTGCACCAGGCGATGTTCGGCGCCTTCCGCCAGGTCTTTGGCGACCGCCTGGCCCAGCATCCGATCGAGCTGACGCGCGCGGTCGAACAGTCGGGCCGGTTCCTCAGCTCGATCTATGAGATCGACTATCGTGAGATGACGCGCGGCACTTGGCGGCGGGCCAGGGCCACCTTTGATCAGGCCTATGAGGAATTTCGCGGTCATGTTCTGACCGCCTGGACGCAGCTGGAGGACGCCGCATGAGCCGCAAGCGCCGCATGTTCGACATCGATATCCCGGCCGAGGACTCCGCCGAAGGGTCCGACTTCCCCGCGGGGAAGGTCGATCAGCGCCGCGGTCCCATGGCCGCCGCGATCAATGAGACCGTTGCCTCATCCCGCGACCGCGCGCAGATCGAGGCGCAGATCCGGCAGGAGAACGACGCCCTGGCGCAGGAGCATGTCCGGCTGAAGCGGGCAGGGCTGATTACCGACCTGATCGCCTTGGATCTGATCGACACGCAAAAGCTGATCCGCGACCGCCGCCCGGTCGCGGATTTCGAACTGGCCGAGCTGGTGTCGTCGATCCGTGAGGTCGGCCTGTCGAACCCGATCCGGGTCGAGCCCGGCGCCGATGGGCGCTATGAGCTGATCCAGGGGTATCGCCGTCTGTCCGCCTATCGCCAGCTGCTGGAGGAGACGGGCGACACCGAGGCATGGGGCAGGATTCCGGCGGGCATCGCCGCGCGGGGCGATGCGCTGGATAATCTGTATCGGCGCATGGTCGACGAGAATCTGGTGCGCAAGGACATCTCGTTCGCCGAGATGGCGCAGCTGGCGGTGCATTACGCAATGGACCCGCTGACGGCCGAGACGGATGCCGACAAGGCGGTGGCGCTGTTGTTCAAGTCCGCGGGCTATCAGAAGCGGAGCTATATCCGGAACTTCATTCCGCTGGTCGAACGCTTGGGCGAGACGCTGCTTTATCCGCAGGAGATTCCGCGCGCCCTGGGGCTGGCTTTGGCGCAGCGTCTGACCGAGGTTCCGGGATTGGCCGCGGCCATCAAGACTGAGCTGAAGGGTTGGGACACACGGTCGATCCTGGATGAGCTGGGGGTTCTGCGGCGCTATGCCGGGGAGGGAGAGGTCACGCCGGCGGGCAAGCCCTCGACACCGGCTGCGCCGACACCATCGACTGCCAGGGCCAAGACGACATTCCAGCTGCGCAGGCCTCAGGGCAACGCCAAATGCACGGCGGCGAACGGGCGCCTGGAGATCCGGCTGCCACGCGATTTTTCCTCCGTTGATCGCCGCAAGCTGGAGGCCGCCGTCGCGGCGATGTTGGACCAGATCGAGTGATCTTCCCCGCGGGGAAGAGGGTGACGGCGACCGTCCGCGGGCAGGGCGGTCGCCTTATGGACTGGCGTTATCGCTAGAGCAAAATAATAATAAAACGTTTATAAAACAATGGCTTGATTGATACCTGGCCATTCTCCTTAGCGGCGGGCTGCGTGTTGGGCCGGATGCGAAATGCTGTGCCGCCATCGATCAGGTTCAAGATCATCTTCGAAAGGCTTCTGTGATCGTCACAACTGCGGTATTGTGACGATAATCAGGGGGCCACACCAGAAGAAACTGGGTTCGCAGGAGGGTAGGTCGATCGATCACACGCAGTCTCTGGCCGATCCCACTCCGTGGCTTGCGGCACAGGTGGAGCAAGGGCGCGGTCTTGCCGAGGCGGCCCGTGATCTTGGGCGGCTGGAGGCGACGATTGCCGCCTTGTCGCCCGAGGAGGCGGTCGGAGCGCGCGAACGCCTGGCGGTGATCGAGGTCGAGGCGATGCTGCGCGCGCAGGGTCTGATGCTGGCGCAGGGGGAGATCGGTCGCGAGATGATGGAGGCGGGCACGCGCGCCGACCCGGAGGCGGTGCGCCTGGCGCGATGGGCCATCCGACGGCTGGACGGGCAGGGGGCGCTGGCTGATCTTCCTGCCTTTCTGGGGCTGCATCGTCGCGCAGGCGCCGATGACCCGCCGGTGCCCGGACTGGATCTGCGGCCCCGGGGGGACGATTTCGACGCCGCTGCGGCCGAGTTTCTTCAGGCGGCGGACCGGTTCGCGGCGCTGCATCCGCTGGCGCGCGGGCCTGCGATCCTGGCGCTGTGGCGCATGGCCGGGTTGTCGCCCCCGGGCCATGTGGTTGAGCCCGCGATCTGGTCCGCCCGGCACATGGCCATCGGGGCCGAGGGGGTGCGCTTTGTGCCCATGGGACGGCACGGGCGGCGGGTCTGGACGGGCTATGGCCCGCCTGCGGACCGGTTGGCCGCGCATCTGGCGGCGCTGAGCGCGGGCGCGCAGGAGGGGCGCGCGCTGATCATGCGCATCCGCGACTGGTCCGCGCGGGCGCGCAGCGCCACCGCCCCGATCAAGGGCGACAACGCCGCGCGGGTCATCGCGGTGCTGGCGGCGCGGCCGCTGGTCTCGGCCATGGAGGTGGAGGCGCGGGCCGGGGTCAGCAGGCCGACGGCAGAGCGCATGCTGAAGCGCCTGACCGATCTGGGCCTGATCCGCGAGGTCACCGGTCATCGCCGGTTCCGGTTATGGACGGTGGCGGTATGATGGAGCGGCACCGCGCCGCGGGCTGGCGCCCGCAGAGCCCCGACACGGATGCGGCAGGGAGGACCCGATGACCGACAAGACGCCCGCGGACCCCGCTGTGCCCGCGTTGACCAGCAACACGCGCCAGACCAACTGGCGCCGCGCCAACCTGTTGAAATACAGCGCTCATCTGGCGGTGCGGCGGGCGCTGGCGTCCGGGCGGCTGACCAAGGCCCCGTGCGAGGTCTGCGGCGCGGCGACGGTCGATGCGCATCACGACCGCTATGACCGGCCGCTGGAGGTGCGCTGGCTGTGCCGGACGCATCACGTCAAGCTGCACCAATATGGTGAGGACATGTTCCCGGTCGCGGGCAGGGGCGGTTCGACGGGCTGACCGCGCTTGCCAGCCAGATACTCGGCGCCAACCCGTACTCCGGCCACCTGTTCGTGTTCCGCGGCCGGCGGGGCCACTTGGCGAAGGTGCTGTGGTGGAGCGGCGATGG
>NZ_MEES01000050.1:0-6643 GCF_001724535.1 Paracoccus sp. SCN 68-21
CCCTTGGTGACATCTGCAGCATGTTCTCACCCGAAGAATGCTGGAACTACTTCCACGCTGCAGGCTATGTGTCAGGTTAAAAGCGAAATGTTCTAAGGCAGGTCATTGCGGGTCGGTTGAAGGACTGCGCAAGGGCCTAACCAGCAGGTCCTGAGGCGTCGCGACCGTTGCTTTCGCTGTCGCAGCAGCCGTCATCGCCTCGCTTTGAAAAGCGAAGAGGCTTGAGTGACGGCGACAGCGAAAAGCCGGATGCTTGTCTGGCGGGCTACTTTCGTCATCCCCAAAGCCCTGCATGTGCTCTAGGCTGCAGCCCCACTGATTTTACGCTCTTTTTGTGATTCAGGCCGCCGCAGGGAGACCTGATCAATAAGCAACCTGTTTTGGCGGACGGGGGCGCAAATGGCGTGCCTTCGTCCGTTCTTCCCCAAGACCCATGGTCGTCCGCGGGTTGATGATCAGCGGGTGCTGAGCGGCATTATCTTCTTCAGTCGCAATGGCTTGCGGTGGTGCGATGGTGAGGGCATGAACGCCACCGGTTCGAGAGAGTGCCCGAAACGGGGAATACGGGCCGGCAATGACGCTCTACAATCGATGGAAGCGTTGGAGCGATAACGGGGTCTTCGCCCGGATCATGGTCGGCCTGGCCGCAAAGGACACGGATCCAAGGACGATCATGACCGATGCGACCTATCTGAAGGCGCATCGCACGGCTTGCAGCCTGCGTGCAAAAAGGGGGGGGGCGCGGTCGCCAAATCGATCGAACGACCGATGCGAAAGGCAGACCTATCCGGTTCTTTATGTCGGCAGGACAGGTCAGCGATTATACCGGCGCGGCGGCGCTTCGAGCACAGCCTGCCGCAGGCCGACTGGCTCCTGGTGGACCGAGGCTATGATGCTGATTGGCTTCGAAAAGCGTTGCAAGACAGAGGGATAAAGTCGTGCACCATAGGTCGGAAGTCCCGCAAGAAGACCGTGACATACGACAATCGCCGCTACAAACGCTGCAAGCGCATCGAGATCATGTCCGGTCGCCTGAAAGACTCGAGACGGGTCGTCACGCGCTACGACAGGTGCCGGGAGACATACCTTTCGGTAATCGCATTGGCCACAACCGTCCTGTTCTGGCTGTGATCATGAATGAGTGCGGACCCTAGGCTGCTGCGACTGCCGAATGTGGGGCTCTCGATATCGGGAAAGACATGTCCCACCTCATCGCCTTTGACCGACGAGGCGCAGCGCCGGCCGCATTGATCCCACCCATAACCGCCCTGCATTCACAAAGCGCGAAAGGCAGGCTGAATCCATGACCCCATGCCCTATCGGGGGGGATGGCAACACACTGTGGCGTGGACGACGCCTGGCCTTTCCCGGAGGATACCGAAGGCGCCGACTGCAGCACGGGCTGGTGTTCCAAGGAGAAACTGGCAGCGACCGACGCCTCAGTTTCGACGTCACGAGGTACGAGGGGCAGTGGCCCCCGGCAGGACGCGCCGAGAGATCGGGTCATCGATCTTGTCGCGGGGGCAAAGCAAAGCGCGCTGAATGACGCTCCGGTCGATCGACATGCCAGGCTGAAGCAGCATCGACGCCATTCCGCCCGCAACCAGAGGGTGGTCACGCGAAGTCCACAGGCGGAACGGTGAAGCTGACCGTCCGCTTTCGCGGCAAAGGCAGACATCCGGGAAACGCCGCGGCTCTCATCACGAAAGGGACGTCACAGGTGACCGCCCCGAGAGAGACCGGCGCGGATGACCGTCGACGCCGTCGATAGCAGGGACGGCCAGCCTCCCGATCAGCCGGGTGTGCCGTGTCCCTGAGGTCGGCCTGGGCGGTGTGCTCGCTTTGCATGACAGACTGGACCGTCGCCGCCAACAGCATGACATGATCTGTCTGTCCCATATCCGCACGACGGTCGCGCTGTCGAATGGCGCTTGGGGCAACCCGCTCATGTGACCTTCGACCTTGTCGATGAGGTCCGTGACATGAGGCGACATCGCGCGGCACAGACGATGCGCGGGACCTATCGATCGCATGCTCCGCCCTGAGGGTTCATCCTGAAGCAGGACGATATCTGCCGCAAGGCAGGGATCAGCCAGGCCACCTGACCGAACTGGAGTAGGGAGGCTCGGTGAACAGTCTGGTCTATTGGTCACCAACGCACGCGGTATGGCGGGCTGCTGCTGGACGAGATACGCCAGCGGAAAGCGCGGCGCCTTGCCCCGTCGAGCGACCACTCCCAATTCCGCCGAACCGGGCAGGCCGCACTGGACCCGAAAACCCGATATATCGGCCGTCAGCGCGCCACCATCTCAAGCCCTACGGTGATTTACCTACGCTGTGGCTATCGGCGTGTCCGCGCCTTGCTGCGACGGGAGGGCCGGCAGGGGACCATCCAGAACACGCGCAGGATCTCCCATGATTTGGGTCTGCGGCTCCGGCCCAAGCGTCCAAAGCGGCGGGTGCAGGCCGAGCTGCGACGATCGTCTGGAGGCTGCCAGGCCGACCAATGTCCGGGTCATGGATGTTGTTCACACTCAACGCGCCTTGGGTAACACACCGCGGATCGTGACGGTCGTCGACACGCGTTCCCGCTTTTGTCCGGCTGCCGATCCAAGCTTCATATCCTGCGGCGACGATGTGGTCGCGACCGTGGAATGGATTTTGTGCCCAGGTGGGCTATCCGAGGACTATCCGTGTTGATAGGGGCGAGCCACGTTCATCCCGCGCGATCACGATCTGTAGGCCCCTGCCAACGACATCACCCTGAACGTCTCACGCCCGGCGGGCCGACCGAGGACGGTCTCATTGACCCGCTCTGGTCCAAATGCCTGAACGTCCACCGGCTTGTGAACATCGCGGATGCGCCCCAAAAACGGGGCAGCTGACGTCGGCACGACAACGAGGTCAGACCCGACAGCGCGATCGGATACAACGTCCCGATCACCCTGCATTATCCCGATGGCGCAACCAACTGTTCATCGTGCGAGAGCGGGGAAAATTCAGCATCCGGCGCGTCCAGCTTGGGTAGGATAGCAAGCCGGCGGGCTGTCGTTACGTATGAGGGATGACGGGGTCTGCAGGTCAGCCACAAATCGACAATTCCGAACAAGCAGAATTTCTTCTGTGAACCAACGGTATAAATACTAGCTTTGTTGGATTGAGGGACAGAGTGGCAGCCCGTAGGGGAGTCGAACCCCTCTTTTCAGGTTGAAAACCTGACGTCCTAACCGATAGACGAACGGGCCACTTTCTGTCGCTGCCAGTCTTCCCTGGCGGCGTGAGGCGGTGTTTAGGCAAAGCCGCCAAAGGCTGCAAGCCAAAAAAACACGTGCGCGCGAAAAAAAATGCGCGGACCCGTCAGACGCCAAGAAAGCCTGCGAAAATAAGCCACAAGGGCAAGGTCACCGCCGCCAGGACCGTCTGCCAGGTGAAGATTGCGGCAAAGAAATCGGCGTCTCCGCCCATCTGCCGCGCCAGGATGTAGCCGACCGGCGCCCCCGGCGCCGCCGTCGCCAGCACCCCCGACGCGACTTGGCCCGCAGGCAGTCCTAGGGCCAGCGCGGCGATCACGAACACCACCGGGCAGAACGCCAGCCGCAGCCAGACCCCCATCCACAGCGCCGCGTCGCGTTGCCACAGATGGGCGGGACGGATGCCCGCACCGACTGCCAGCAGGCCCACCGCCAGCGCCCCCTGCCCCAGCCAGTCCAGCGGCGACAGCAGCCAGCCCGGCAGCGCCAGCCCCGACAGGTTCAGCGCCAGCCCCGCCAGACAGGACAGCACCATCGGGTTGCGGCCGATCTCGGCGCCGATGCGGGCGGCGGTGCCCGAGGGGCGCGGCCCGTCGGACCACAGCGTCAGCGCCACGATGGCCGAGATATTGAAGGCTGGGATCAGAAAGGCAAATGCCACTGCCAGATCGCCCAAGGCGCCTCCGCCGAAGGCCTGCGCGGCCACCGCCAGGATCAGCAGCGAGTTGAACCGCAGCGCGCCCTGAAACAGCGAGCTGGCGCGCGGCCCCGGCTCGGCCCGCCGCCGCGCCAGGATCAGCGCGACCGCCCCTGTCGCGACAAACGCCACCAGCAGCGCCGCCAGATAGGGCCCAAGCCGCCCCAGGGACAGGTCCGAGCGATAGATCGAGGTTAGCAGGATCGCGGGGAACAGCACGCGGTATCCCAGCTGTTCGATCCCCGGCCAACTGGCGGCGGGGATCAGCCCGCCGCGCCGCGCCAGATGGCCCAGCACGACCAGCGCGATCACGGGAAGGACGGACAGGGCTGCGGACATGGAACCTCCGGGCCGTGCGTCTTGCGGCCTTTCGCGCGGGGTTGTAGACCCGCGACCAACGAAAGGAAACGTCATGTCGATCACCGAGGATCAGGCCCGCAAGGTCGCCCATCTGGCGCGCATCGCGGTCGATGATGCCGCCCTGCCCGCCCTGGCGCGCGATCTGTCCGGCATCCTGCATTTCATGGACCAGCTGAACGAGGTCGATGTCGAGGGCATCGAGCCGATGACCGGCGTCACCCCCATGCGCCTGAAGCGGCGCGAGGACGTGGTGACTTCGGGGGGCATGGCCGACAAGATCCTGTCGAACGCCCCCGACGCCCGCGAGGGGTTCTTTGCCGTGCCGAAGGTGGTGGAATGACGAACGCGAACCGACTGACCATTGCCGAGGCACGCGACGCCCTCCGCGCGGGCGACCTGACCTCGGTCGAATTGACCGATGCCTGCCTGGGCGCGATCGACGCCGCCGGCGCGCTGAACGCGTTCGTGCATCACACGCCCGACATGGCCCGCGACATGGCGCGCGCTGCCGATGCCCGCATCAAGGCGGGCGACGCGGCCCCGATGACCGGCATTCCGGTCGGCATCAAGGACGTGTTCTGCGTGCGTGGCGTGCCCAGCCAGGCGGGCAGCCGCATCCTGCAAGGGTTCACCCCCGAATACGAATCGACCGTGACGCAGAACCTGTGGAGCGCGGGCGCGGTGATGCTGGGCAAGCTGAACCAGGACGAATTCGCGATGGGTTCGACCAACGAATCCAGCTGTTACGGCCCCGCCGTGAACCCCTGGCGCGGGGCCGACGGGGCGCAGCTGACGCCGGGCGGCAGCTCTGGCGGGTCCGCAGCCGCGGTCGCCGCCGATCTGTGCCTGGGCGCGACCGGCACCGATACGGGCGGATCGATCCGCCAGCCCGCGGCCTTCACCGGTACGGTGGGGCTGAAGCCCACCTATGGCCGGGTCAGCCGGTGGGGCGTGATTGCCTATGCCTCCAGCCTGGATCAGGCGGGGCCGATGACGCGCACCGTGCGCGACGCGGCGATCATGCTGGGCGCGATGGCGTCCAGCGATCCGATGGACAGCACCTGCGCCGACCTGCCGGTCCCCGATTTCGAGGCCGCGCTGACCGGCGACATCCGCGGCAAGCGCATCGGCATCCCGCGCGAGTACCGCGTGGACGGCATGCCCGACGCCATCGACGCCCTGTGGCGCGAAGGCGCGCAGATGCTGCGCGATGCGGGCGCCGAGATCGTCGATATCAGCCTGCCGCATACGAAATACGCCCTGCCCGCCTATTACGTGATCGCCCCGGCCGAGGCCTCGTCGAACCTGGCCCGCTATGACGGCGTGCGTTACGGGCACCGCGCCACCTTGGGCGCGGGCGACGGCATCACCCAGATGTACGAGAGCACCCGCGCCCAGGGGTTCGGCCCCGAGGTCCAGCGCCGCGTGATGATCGGCACCTATGTGCTGTCGGCGGGCTTCTATGACGCCTATTACAACCGCGCCCGCCGCGTCCGCGCGCTGATCAAGCGCGATTTCGACCAGGCGTTTGCGGCTGGCATCGATTCGATCCTGGCGCCCGCCACGCCCTCGGCGGCCTTCCCGCTTGGCTCGGGTGACAAGGGTGATCCGGTGCAGATGTATCTCAACGACGTCTTCACCGTGACGCTGAACCTGGCGGGCCTTCCCGGCATCGCGGTCCCGGTGGGACAGGACGCGCAGGGCCTGCCCCTGGGCCTGCAGCTGATCGGCCGCCCCTTTGAGGAGGGCGATCTGCTGAACCAGGCCCAGGTGCTGGAGGCTGCCGCAGGATTTGTGGCCAAGCCGGATCGCTGGTGGTAAAGTCCGCGAAACGGACCAAGGGAGGCGTCATGCGCGGCTGGTGGATGATCGGGGTGCTGGCGCTGGCCGGATGCGGGGAACACCGGGGCTGGAACCCGAACTATCAGTTCGGGGCCGACCGCTATGGCCAATACCTCACCGCGCGCGAGGCGGCGCTGGTCACCGGCACCACCCCCGCGGCGACCATCCCCATCGCTCTGCCGGTCCACGCGCCCACAGGCGCACGGATCGCAGGCGCCGACCCGGTGCCCGTCCCGGCGACGATGGGCCTGCGCGTCAACCGCCCCGCCCCCTGAGGCGACCGTGACCGACTGGCCCAGCCCGAATCACGGCGACCGCCGGGGGCAGGTTCCGTCCCTGATCGTCATCCACTACACCGGCATGGCGGATGCAGCGCAGGCCCGCGCCTGCGTGCCAGGCGCGGCGGGTTTCGCAGACAAGCTGTTCGGTCGCGCCATCCGTGTCGATCAGCCAATGGGCGCTGACCTCGGCCTGTGGATCGCAGAGGCGGGCG
>NZ_MEES01000051.1:0-6616 GCF_001724535.1 Paracoccus sp. SCN 68-21
GTCCGTCTCGCCGGTGTCGGGGGTTTCGGGCAGATCGTCTTCTGGTGTGTCAGCCACGGGCAGTCCTCAACATCTTGTTGAAACCCGGTATAGCCGATGGCCGGGGCAGGGGCAATGAAACCCCGCCCGAAAGCCCGTGCTCGCGGTGTTTTGCGCGCCGTTCAGCCGCGCCGCGCGGCCAGCAGCCAGACCCCGGCCAGCCCGGCCGAGAAGAGCGCGTTCCAGCCCGCCATCGAGACGCCCAGAAAGCTCCACGCGATCTCGTCGCAGCGCACGACCGGGGCCGATTGCAGGCGGGTCATCAGCTCGGCCGTGGACAGCCGCGTCAGATCGCCGACCCCGCCCGAACAATGCGCAGGCCCCGCCCACCAGGTCATCTCGACGCCCACATGATACAGCGCAAAGCCCATCGCGGCCCCGGCGGCGATCATGCCCAGCACGGCCAGAGCCCGGACCCGGCCGGTCAGCCAGACCAGCGCCGCCACGACAACCGCCGCGACATGGGGCCAGCGCTGCAGGATGCACAGCTCGCACGGGGCATAGCCTGCGGCCTGGAACCCAAGCGCCGCGATCAGCAGAAAGGCCGACCCGGCCCCCGCCAGATAACAGATCTGCTTGCCCGTCACAGGAACCTCACCGCCGCAAAGCCGCCGATCAGAGCCGCCATGAACAGCACGAAGACCAGCCCAAGCCGACGCTCGATGAAATCACGGATCGGCGGGCCGAACCGCCACAGCAGCGCCGCCACGACAAAGAACCGCGCCGCACGCCCGATGACCGCGGTCACGATGAACAGCGGCAGCGACAGGCCCACCGCCCCGGAAAAGATGGTGATGACCTTGAACGGAAACGGCGTCAGCGCCGCGATCAGCACCGCCCAGCCCCCGTATTCCGCAAAGCGCAGCGCCAGGTCGTCGAACGCGCCCTGCTTGCCATAGGCGGTCAGCACCCATTGGCCGACCGAACCCATCAGCACCGCGCCGATCCAATAACCCAGCAGCGCCCCCAGGACCGAACCCGCGGTCGCGATGGCGGCAATCGCCCAGGCCCGCGCCCGCCGCGCCAGGATCATCGGGATCATCATGACATCCGGCGGGATCGGAAAGACCGAGCTTTCGATAAAGCTGACCGCGAACAGGGACGACTCCGCATGGCGATGCGCCGCCAGCCCCATCGTCCAATCGTACAATCTGCGCAGCATCGCCGTCCCTTCACGCTTTTGTCCGTCCATCCCTCTCCTGACCGCCCGCGTCAAGCGGCTTGCAGGCCCGTCGCGCCCCTGTGATGGGCCGGGAACCGCGCCGCATGCCGCGCGTTCGGCGCGACAGCAGGCGAGGACATGTCATGCAATGGCGCGGAAGACGGGGCAGCCGGAACGTACAAGACCGGCGCGGCATGGGCACGGCAGGGGGATTGGGCATCGCGGGAACGCTGGTGGTGCTGGCCGTCGGCTATTTCTTCGGCATCGATGTCAGCCCCATTGTGCAGAACCAGGGCGGGGGATCCACCGAACTGTCGCAGCGCGACGAGGACTGGGGCGAATTCGTCAGCGTCGTGCTGGCCGATACCGAGGAGATCTGGCAGCCCGTTCTGCGCGACCAGGCGGGCATCGCCTATCAGGACCCGACGCTGGTCCTGTTCCGGGGCGTGGTGCAATCGGCCTGCGGCGGGGCGTCCTCCGCGATGGGGCCGTTCTATTGCCCCGGCGATCAGCGCGTCTATCTGGACACCGATTTCTTTGACATGATGGCCGACCGGATGGGGGCAGGGGGCGACTTTGCCGCAGCCTATGTCATCGCGCATGAGGTCGGCCACCACGTCCAGAACCTGACCGGCACGCTTGGCGCCGCGCAGCAGCGGGGTCTGTCCGAGACTGAGGCCAACCGCCTGTCGGTCGCGACCGAGCTGCAGGCCGACTGCTATGCCGGAATCTGGGCGCGACATGCGCAGGAACGTTTCGGCACGCTGGACGTTGGCGACATGGACGAGGCGCTGCGCGCCGCCGAGGCGGTGGGCGATGACGTGATCCAGGAAAGCGCCGGACGCACACCGATGCCCGACAGCTTTACCCACGGATCGGCGGCGCAGCGCCAGGAATGGCTGATGCGCGGCTTTGAGTCGGGCGACATGAGGCAATGTGACACGTTCGGTTCACGCGATCTGTGATTAGATCCTGACCAACAAGACCGGAGGATACCATGACCCTGATCCTGACCTTTGCTGGCCTGCTTACAGCCTTTGTCATCACCCTCAAGCTTGGCGCCCCAAAGGCGCGTCCTGTGCCGGTCACCGTTCGCAAGGACTAGCGCGGGACACGGGGCGGGCGCGGGTCCAGCGTGGCCCAATCCGGCCACAGCCCCAGCTTTTCCAGCGCGACCAAGGCCAGCCCGGCGGCGATGATGCCAAGGACCAGCTTGACAGTGCTGGCACTGGGCGGCCGGCGCGCCCATTTCGCCGCACGCAGCAGCCAGATCATGTTCATCGCGGGCCCCGCCTGTTAAATCCTGTCGCGAATCGAACCAGATGCCGCGACGAACCACAAGAGCGATCCCGTGCCGAACCACCGCGACAGCCGCACCCTGCCTTACTCGGCCCGCCAGATGTACGATCTGGTGGCCGATGTCGAAAGATATCCGCAGTTTCTGCCGTGGAACAGCGCCGCCCGCATCCGCTCGCGCGAGACGCGGGCCGACGGATCGGAGGAGATCGCCGCCGATCTGGTGATAAGCTTCAAGGTGTTCCGCGAACGTTTTGGCAGCCGGGTCGTGCTGTGGCCCGCCGGTGAGGACGGCGTCTGGAAGATCGATACCGAATATCTGGATGGGCCGTTCAAATACATGCGCAGCGGTTGGTCCTTCACCGACCGCCCCGAAGGCGGATGCACGGTCGAGTTCTTTGTCGATTTCGAGTTCAAGAACGCCATCCTGCAGCGGCTGATCGGCGTAGTGTTCCACGAGGCGATGTCGCGCATTGTCCGCGCCTTCGAGGATCGGGCCAGAAAGCTTTACGGCTGAACGAAAATGGCCGCCCCGAGGGGCGGCCTTTCTGTTACGTCAGCGCGGCCTTCAGCGCCTCGGCCCGGTCGGTACGCTCCCAGCTGAAGGCCGTCGCCCCGGCCAGGGCATAGGGCTCACGACCGAAATGGCCATAGCTGGCGGTCGGGCGATAGATCGGGTGCAGCAGGTCCAGCTCGCGGATGATCGCGAAGGGGCGCAGGTCAAACACTGCACGCACCGCGGCCACGATGCGGTCCACCGGCACCGTCTCCGTCCCAAAGCAGTTCAGGCTGATCGAGGTCGGCTCGGCCACGCCGATGGCATAGCTGACCTGGATCTCGCAGCGTTTCGCCAGACCCGCCGCCACGATGTTCTTGGCGACCCAACGGCCCGCATAGGCGGCTGAACGGTCCACCTTGGACGGGTCCTTGCCCGAAAACGCGCCGCCGCCGTGACGCGCCATGCCGCCATAGCTGTCGACGATGATCTTGCGCCCGGTCAGTCCGCAATCGCCGACGGGGCCGCCGATGACGAACTTGCCCGTCGGGTTGATGAAGAATTTGGTGTCGGCGGACAGCCATTCGGCGGGCAGGACGGGCTTGATGATCTCCTCGATCACCGCTTCGCGCAGGTCCGACAGGGCGATCTCGGGGTTGTGCTGGGTGGACAGCACGACCGCGTCGATCGCCTCGGGGCGGCCGTCCGCACCATAGCGCATGGTCAGCTGCGACTTGGCATCCGGGCGCAGCCAGGACAGCGTGCCGTCGCGGCGGACCTTGGACTGACGCTCGACAAGGCGATGCGCATAGGTGATGGGCGCGGGCATCAGCACGTCGGTCTCGTCCGAGGCATAGCCGAACATCAGGCCCTGATCGCCGGCCCCCTGCTCTTCGAGGATTGCGCGATCAACACCCTGATTGATCTCGGGGGACTGCTTTCCGATGATGTTGATCACCGAACAGGTCGCCCCGTCAAACCCGACATCCGAAGAATTGTATCCGATATCGGTGATCACGCCGCGCACGATGGATTCCAGATCCACCCATGCGCTGGTCGTGATCTCGCCCGAGATGATCGCCACGCCGGTCTTGACCATCGTCTCGCAGGCGACACGGGCGCGCGGGTCCTCGGCCAGGATGGCGTCCAGGATCGCGTCGCTGATCTGGTCGGCGATCTTGTCGGGATGGCCTTCGGACACGGATTCCGAGGTGAAGGTCGTGTATTCGGTCATGCGTTCAATACCGGTAATGATCTGATTTGAAGGGGCCTTCGGGCGTAACGCCGATATAGGCCGCCTGTTCCGGCGACAGGCTGGACAGCTTGGCGCCGACCTTTTCCAGATGCAGGCGCGCGACCTTCTCGTCCAGATGCTTGGGCAGGATATAGACGCCGGGCTTGTACTCGTCGGCCTTGGTCCACAGCTCGATCTGGGCCAGCACCTGGTTGGTGAAGCTCGCCGACATCACGAAGGACGGATGCCCCGTCGCGTTGCCCAAGTTCAGCAGGCGGCCCTGGCTCAGCAGGATGATCCGGTTGCCCGAGGGCATCTCGATCATGTCCACCTGGTCCTTGATGTTGGTCCATTTATGGTTGCGCAGGGAGGCCACCTGAATTTCGTTGTCAAAATGGCCGATATTGCCGACGATGGCCATGTCCTTCATGGCGCGCATATGCTCCAGCCGGATCACGTCGCGGTTGCCGGTGGTGGTGATGAAGATGTCGGCGCTGTCGGCCACATCCTCCAGCGTCACGACCTCGAACCCGTCCATCGCGGCCTGCAGCGCGCAGATCGGATCGACCTCGGTCACCTTGACGCGGGCGCCGGCGCCCTGCAGCGACGCGGCAGAACCCTTGCCCACATCGCCATAGCCGCAGACGACGGCGACCTTGCCGGCCATCATCACGTCGGTGGCGCGGCGGATGCCGTCGACCAGCGATTCCTTGCAGCCGTACTTGTTGTCGAATTTCGACTTGGTCACGCTGTCGTTGACGTTGATCGCGGGGAAGGGCAGCTGGCCGTTCTTCATCAGATCATACAGGCGATGCACGCCGGTGGTCGTCTCCTCGGACACGCCGACGATCTGGTCGCGCATCCTGGTGAACCAGCCGGGCGACTGCTCCATCCGCTTGCGGATCTGCGCCTTGATGACGGTTTCCTCGTCCGATTGCGGGACGGCGATGACGTCCTCGCCTGCCTCGGCACGGGCGCCCAGCAGGACGTACAGCGTCGCGTCGCCGCCATCATCCAGGATCAGGTTCGGACCCTCGGGGAATTGGAAGGACCGGTCCAGGTAATCCCAATGCTCCTCCAGGCTTTGACCCTTGATCGCAAAGACGGGAACGCCCGCCTTGGCGATGGCCGCGGCGGCGTGGTCCTGGGTCGAATAGATGTTGCACGACGCCCACCGGACATCCGCACCCAGATCGACCAGCGTCTCGATCAGGACGGCGGTCTGGATGGTCATGTGCAGGCTGCCCACGATGCGGGCGCCGGCCAGCGGCTTGGCCGCGCCGTATTCGACACGCAGCGCCATCAGGCCGGGCATCTCGGTTTCGGCGATGTCCAGTTCCTTGCGGCCGTAATCGGCCAGGGCGATGTCCTTGATGATGTAATCGGTCACGGCTGCTCTTTCGGATCATTCACGGGTTGCAACCGGGATACCGCATGCCCCTGCGGTCCGAAAGGGGCTAATCCGTCACATGCTCTGCAGTATCAGACAGGTTCTGGCTGTGTGCTGCGGGCCATGCGGCGGACGAAATCGCGGGTCAGGCCCTTGGCCACCGCCAGCGGCTCTCCGCCGGGCACCCATTCCTGCAGCCGCCCGTCAACCATCATCCGCGCCACCCCGTTGGCATAGCAGCGCGACGACAGGACCAACATGGGAATGTCCTCGCGCGGGTGCAGCCGGCCGGCATCGCGGGCGCGGGTCAGCATCCGCACCATCAGCTCGGACAGAGAGTCGGTATAGCGGCGCAGGATCGGCACCGTCAGCGCATCCACCAGGCGACAGTCCATCATCAGGCGGAACTGGTCGGGATTGCTGTGCGCCCAGTCCAGATAGGCGTCGCCCAGGCTGCTGAACTGCGCCACCGGGTCGTCGGGATCGACCTTGACCACTGCGCGGGTGCAGGTGTCGATCAGCAGGATCATAGCCTGTTCCAGGCTGGCGATCAGCACGCTGCGGTCATCGGGGAACAGGCTCCGCAACCGGCCCACGGGCTCGTCCAGCATCACGGCGATCTGATCCACCGTGGGTGGGCAGGGGTCGCTGTCCTCCAGCAGTTGCATCGCGGCGCTGATCGCCCGTTCGTTCAGGCCGCGGTGGTCGGTTGAGGGGCGCAGGTGTTTCATGGCAGTGCTATCCGATCCGTTGCGGAGAAGGCAGAACGAAATAGATTACGATGAAAAACGCCTATGGCCTGATCTGGCCCGGATAGTGCAGCTGTATCAATAAGTTCTTCGGAATATTCCGGTACAAGTTTACCAAACTGGTCTGTTTGCTTAGGATACCACGAAATGTCGCCTAGAGCATTTCGCTTTTAACCTGACACATAGCCTGCAGCGTGGAAGTAGTTCCAGCATTCTTCGGGTGAGAACATGCTGCAGATGTCACCAAGGG
>NZ_MEES01000052.1:0-6487 GCF_001724535.1 Paracoccus sp. SCN 68-21
CTCCTTGCCGAAGAACCCCTTGGCACCAGCTGATCCACGCTGCGGTTTGGGAACGTAGGGTACGATGCCTGCCGCCTCGCAGGCCTCGATATCCTCGATCTTGAAGTAGCCCCGGTCAGCCACCGCATCGATCTTGTCGACGCCAAGTGTGTCACGCGCGGCTTCGGCGGTCTCGGTCATCAGGCCAAGGTCGCTGACCTTGCTGTGGACCTGCTGCTCGGCAATCAGTTTGTGCTTGGTATCCACAGCGATCTGGATGTTGTAGCCAACCCCAACGCGGCTGCTGGAGTGCATCGCACGTGCGTCCGGATCGGTCAGCGAGATCTGGTCCTCGCCGCTGTCCGC
This sequence comes from Paracoccus sp. SCN 68-21, assembly GCF_001724535.1. Classification (NCBI taxonomy): domain Bacteria; kingdom Pseudomonadati; phylum Pseudomonadota; class Alphaproteobacteria; order Rhodobacterales; family Paracoccaceae; genus Paracoccus; species Paracoccus sp. SCN 68-21. The sequence continues at coordinate 346 of NZ_MEES01000052.1, forward strand.
AAGGGCTTTGCCATGGCCTTCGAGGCGTTCGCGCCGATCGCGGATCACCGCGATCTTCTCCTGAAGCTTCTCCACGGTGCCGCTCTCCAGCGCAACCTCATGGTCCTTGTCGGCCTCATCGAGCTGCTTGAGATACCGCGCCAAGCGCTCATCGCTCTCGGCCAAAGCCTTCGCCAGTTTGGCCTTGGTAAAATTACGCTCCCGGCTGTTCACCGCCTTGATCCGGGTGCCGTCAATCGCGATCAATTCGCACCCGAAGCAAGTCGAGTTCTCGGCACAGCACCACGAATTCGCGGAACACCTGGCGGAACGCAGTCCTGTTGTCGCGGCGAAAATCCGCGATTGTCTTGAAGTCGGGCGTCAGACGGCGGAGCAGCCAGATCACTTCGAGGTTGCGTCGCGTCTCGACCTCCAACCGGCGGCTAGACCGCACCCGGTTCAGGTATCCGTAGATGTAGAGCTTCAAGAGATCGGCCGGATCATATCCCGGGCGGCCGGTCGTTTTCGCCCGGACCCGCTCGAAGCCAGCGGCCTTCAGATCAAGCCCGTCAACGAATGCTTCGATAAACCGGACCACGTTGTCCGGCCCCACATAGTCGTCCACAGAGTCCGGCAAAAGCAGAAGTTGGGACCGATCATCGCCTGAAATATGTGCCATGGCCCGAGGATACCATGGCCACATTAGGCTGGGAATCCTGTTTGGGTTTTCACACGGTCTGGAACGTCCTATGGGTGAAATGACCGACAAGGCGAAAGCCGCAGGCAACAAACTGGCCGGCAGCATCAAGGATGGCGTCGGCGACGTGACCGGCAACGAGCGCCTGCAGGCCGAAGGCAAGGCCCAGAAGGCCAAGGGCGCGGCTCAGGACGTGTCCGGCACCGTCAAGGGCAAGCTGGGCAACGACATCTGATCGACCCCTTGCGCACGACCCGAAAGCCCCGCCTTGGCGGGGCTTCTGCCGTCTTGGGGACCAGCGTATTGACCCAGCGACCCCATTGCGGTGATCCTCGGACAGCGTGACCGGGACAGCCCGGACCGCGCCTTGAGGAAGGGGCCTCGCATGAAACCCAGGATCTCCGTCGTGACGCTTGGCGTCCGCGATCTGGACCGGTCGCTGGCCTTCTATCGCGACGGGCTGGGGCTGCCGACGCAGGGCATCGTCGGGCAGGAATTTCCGCATGGGGCGGTGGCGTTCTTCGCCCTATCGGGCGGCCTGACGCTGGCGCTTTGGGCGCAGGCCGACATCGCCCATGATACCGGGTTGCCGATACAGCCGGTCAGCCCCACCGCGCTGACCTTGGGGCATAACGTGACCCATCGCGACGAGGTCGCCCGCATCCTGGACAGGGCGGCCCAAGCCGGCGCCCGGATCGTCAAGCCCGCGCAGGACACCTTCTGGGGCGGTCATGCGGGCTATTTCCAGGACCCCGACGGACATCTGTGGGAGGTCGTCTGGAACCCCGACATGCTTCCACCCCCCGATGACGCCGACCCCTGAAGCCCTCTGGCCGGCGCCGCGGCCTTGGCCCGCGACACTGACGCATGCCCCGGGCGGTTGACCCCGGCGCCCCCGACCCCCAGCTTGAGGGGAATGCCATCCGACCAGAGGCCGCCGCCATGCTCGACCTGCCCCAAGCCGATCCCGCCAAGGTGCCGCTGGCCACGGTGCCTCTGGGCCTGTGGGGCACCGCGATGACCGCGCGCCGCAACGTGCTGGAGCTGATCCCCGCCATCGCCACCCGGCAGCCGATGGTCTCGGGCAAGACCGGGGTGCGCTGGCACATGGTCATGGACCCCACCGCCCTGCGCCGCATCCTCAAGGAAAAGGTCGATGACTATCCAAAATCGGTCACGACCAAGCTGATCCTGAACCCCGCCATCGGCGACAGCCTGTTCGTGGCCGAAGGCGCGCATTGGCGCTGGCAGCGCCGCGCCGCCGCCCCCGCTTTCGCGCAGCGCCATGTCGAGGCCTTGGGCCCCGTGATGACCGCCGCCGCCGAGGCCTCCTGCCGCCGCCTGTCAGAGGCGCGCGGCCCGGTCGACCTGTTCCAGGAGACCGTGGCCGCGACCTTCGAGGTGATCTCGGACGTGACCTTTTCGGGCGACGGGATGTTCGACCGCGACGCGGTGCATGGCTCGATCGACGCCTATATCGCGCAGACGGCAAAGCTGTCGCTGATGGATGTGCTGGGTCTGCCCGCCTGGCTGCCGCGTCCGGGGCGGCTGTTCTCGGGGCCGGGGCTGAAAAAGATGAAGGGCATCGCCGATCAGGCCATCGCGCGCCGCGCCGCCGCCGCCGCCAAGGACGGCCCGCCCGACCTGCTGGACCTGCTGCTGGTGGCCCAGGACCCCGAGACCGGCCGCACCATGACCCGGGACGAGCTGCGCGACAATCTGCTGACCTTCATCGTGGCGGGCCACGAGACGACCGCCCTGACCCTGGCCTGGGCGCTGTATCTGATGGCCTTCGCCCCCGCCGTGCAGCAGGCCGCCGCCGATGAGGCCCGCGCCGCCTTGGGTGCCCGCGCCGCCACCGCCGCCGACCTGGGCGCGCTGCCCCTGACCATGCGCATCGTCAACGAGACGTTGCGCCTCTATCCGCCCGCGGCCTTCCTGTCGCGCACGGCCCAGGTCGCAGACACGCTGTGCGGGCGCGAAATCCGCCCCGGCGACACGGTGATGATGCCGGTCTATGCCCTGCACCGGCACCATCAGCTGTGGGACCGGCCCGACGCCTTCGACCCCGACCGCTTTCTGACCGCTCCCGACCGCTATGCCTTCCTGCCCTTCGGGGCGGGGCCGCGCATCTGCATCGGCGCCAGCTTTGCCCTGCAGGAGGCGGTGATCATCCTGGCCACCCTGCTGGCGCGGTTCCGCTTTCAGCGCGTGCCGGGCCGCGAGCCGCAGCCGCGCATGATCCTGACGCTGCGCCCCGAAGGCGGCGTCTGGCTGACGGTGACGCCCCGCGACTAAGCGGTTGCCACCCCTCACATGGCTGTTACAGACTGCGCAAAACGCACAGCAGGAACCGCGATGATCGCCATCATCGACTTTCTCAACACCATCTTCTGGGGCTATGTGCTGGTCTATGGCCTGCTGGCCGTGGGCATCTACTTCACCGCGCGCCTTGGCCTGCTGCAATTCGTGCATTTCCGCGAGATGTGGCGCTGCGTGCGCGGGTCGGGGGAGACCGACCGTGACGGCATCTCTCCGTTCCAGGCGCTGTCGGTGTCGCTGGCCAGCCGCGTGGGCACCGGCAATATCGCGGGCGTCGCGGTGGCGCTGACCCTGGGGGGGCCGGGTGCGATCTTCTGGATGTGGATGGTGGCGCTGGTCGGCATGGCCACGGCCTATGCGGAATCGACGCTGGCGCAGCTGTACAAGGTGCATGGCGCCGACGGCATGTATCGCGGCGGTCCGGCCTATTACATCTCGCGCGGGCTGGGGCTGCCCTGGCTGGCGGGGATCTTTGCCGTGGCGCTGATCATCGCCTTCGGCCTGGTCTTCAACGCGGTGCAGGCCAATTCCATCGCCCAGGCGGTCGAGGGCGCCTTTGGCATCAACGCGGGTCTGGTCGGCGGCGTCGTGGCGCTGCTGGCGGGGGTGGTGATCTTTGGCGGCATCCCCCAGATCGCGCGGGTGGCGCAGTTGGTCGTGCCCTTCATGGCGGGCATCTACCTGCTGGTCGCCGCCGTCGTGCTGGTCATGGACTTTTCCGAGGTGCCGGGCATCCTGGCAGGCATCATCCGCTCCGCCTTCGGCCTGCAGGAGGCCGTGGGCGGCGTCGCGGGCGGCGTCATGGCCGCGATGATGAACGGCATCCGCCGCGGCCTGTTCTCGAACGAGGCCGGCATGGGCTCGGCCCCCAACATCGCCGCGGTGGCCATCCCGAACCCGCACCACCCGGCCTCTCAGGGCTTTGTGCAGGCCCTGGGCGTCTTCATCGACACCATCCTGGTCTGCACCGCGACCGCCGTGATGATCCTTCTGGCCGATGTCATCCCCTCGGATGAGCTGACCGGCGTCAACCTGACCCAGGCCGCCCTGTCGGACCATTTCGGACCCTTCGGGCATATCTTCATTGCGGTGGCGATCTTCTTCTTCGCCTTCACCTCGATCATCGGCAACTACTCCTATGCCGAGAACTCGCTGGTCTTCATGGGCGCGGGCAAGCCGGGGATCATGATCCTGCGCGTCGCCGCGATGGGCATGGTCATCTGGGGCTCGCTGCAGGCGGTCGCCACGGTCTTCGACTTTGCCGATGCCAGCATGGGGCTGATGGCCACCATCAACCTGATCGCCATCGTCGCGCTGTCGGGCACCGTCGCGCACGTCACCCGCGACTACCTCCGCCAGCGCAAACTGGGGCAGGAGCCCCAGTTCCACATCAAGGACCATCCCGGCATCGCGCCCGGCGTGAAACCCGACATCTGGAACTGACCGGCACGCCGGACAGGCAGGGGCGCGCGGTCTTTACCCCGCGCGCCCGGCCATGCTAACGCGGGGCCAACCAGGAAAGGCCCCGTGATGAGCGATGCGATGGACGATCTGACCCCCCTGCGCCAGCAATGGCTTGACCGTATCAACGCCGCCTCGGACCCGCAGGCCATCGAGGAGGTGCGCCTGGCCGCCCTGGGCAAGAAGGGCGATCTGTCGCTGCGCATGCGCGAACTGGGCCGCATGTCGCCCGAGGAACGCCAGACCACCGGCAAGGCCCTGAACCAGATCCGCGACGAGATCGACGCAGCCCTGCGCGCCCGCAAGCTGTCGCTGGAGGATGCGGCGCTGGACGCGCGCCTCAAGGACGAATGGCTGGACGTGACCCTGCCGGGCCGCCCGCGCCGCCAGGGCACCATCCACCCGATCAGCCAGGTCACCGACGAAGTCACCGCGATCTTTGCCGACATGGGATTCGCCGTCGCCGAAGGTCCGCAGGTCGAATCCGACTGGTACAATTTCGACGCGCTGAACATCGCCCCCGAACACCCCGCCCGGCAGGAGCATGACACCTTCTTCATGCACCGCGCGCCCGGCGACGACCGCCCGCCGCACGTCCTGCGCACCCATACCAGCCCCGTCCAGATCCGCGCCATGCAGGATCAGGGCGCGCCCATCCGCGTCATCGCGCCGGGCCGCGTCTATCGCATGGACATGGACCAGACCCACACGCCGATGTTCCACCAGATCGAGGGCCTGGCCATCGACCGCGACATCTCCATGGCGCACCTGAAATGGACGCTGGAGGAATTCTGCCGCGCCTTCTTCGAGGTCCCCTCGGTCGAGCTGCGGTTCCGCGCGTCGCATTTCCCCTTCACCGAACCCTCGGCCGAGGTCGACATCCGCTGCTCCTGGGAGGGCGGCCAGCTCAAGATCGGCGAGGGCAACTCCTGGCTGGAGATCCTGGGTTCCGGCATGGTCCACCCCCACGTCCTGCGCTCGGGCGGGATCGACCCCGACCAATGGCAGGGCTTTGCCTTCGGCATGGGCATCGACCGCCTCGCGATGCTGAAATACGGCATCCCCGACCTGCGTGCCTTCTTCGAAAGCGACCTCCGCTGGCTCCGCCACTACGGCTTCGCGGCAGGCGACGTGCCGAGTGTGTCGGGTGGATTGAGTAGGTGATGCAACCGCAATGCGAGGATACAGAGCTTGGTTCAACATACTTCTGTCTGAGATTCAGAAGGGCGAATTAACGTATCTAACCAGAGCGATTTGGCTGGCAAACCTTACAATGGGCCTTCTGCTTGTTCTTCCGTTAGACGCCGCAGGTGCAGTACTCGGGTCCACCACAGCTCTATTCATCGCACTAATTGCCTACCCGTGGCAAAAAAACGTTGATCGTCAACTAAGTATCGATCAGGAGCTTCGGCTTGCCGTTGCACGGTACTTAAAGGCTGAGGCTAGCCTTCTGGTCGCTTGTCAGAGTGCAACCCGGGATGAAACCAGAAAAGAAGCCCTCAAGGCATTCGATGAGGCGTTCGGCACACTAACTGCGGAACTGAAACTCATGTTTCTTATGGTGCCGAAGCCTGTCGCAACAGAGATTAGAGCATTTCGCTTTTAACCTGACACATAGCCTGCAGCGTGGAAGTAGTTCCAGCATTCTTCGGGTGAGAACATGCTGCAGATGTCACCAAGGGC
>NZ_MEES01000053.1:0-10005 GCF_001724535.1 Paracoccus sp. SCN 68-21
CATGGCCGGACCCGTGCAGGACGACACCCCCCGCATCGCCCCCGACAGCGCCGCAGCCCCCGATGACCGGCCCGCGATGCCCGCGCCTGCGCTGGATCTGTCGCTGCCGCCCGATCTGACCGACCTTCGCCGACTGGAACGGAACTGACATGCACCCCCTGAACCCCGCCCTTGCCGCGACCTTTGCCCCCCCGGTGATGGAGGCGCGCCGCTGGCTGGACGGGGTGCGCTTTGCCCCCGACCGGCCGCTGATCAATGTCAGCCAGGCGGCCCCCGTCGATCCGCCCCCCGAAGGGCTGCGCCGCGCCATCGCCGAGGCCGCGCTGCATCGCCCCGAGGCGCATCTGTATGGCCCCGTGCTGGGCAATACCGATCTGCGCGACGCGGTGGCGGCGCAGTTTTCGGCGGCCTATGGCGGTGCGCTGAGCGGATCGCATGTGGCGATCACGCAGGGGTGCAACCAGGCGTTCTGCGCGGTCATGGCCACGCTGGCCGGGCAGGGCGATCAGGTGATCGTGCCGACGCCGTGGTATTTCAACCACAAGATGTGGCTGGACATGGCGGGCGTCACCACCGTGCCGCTGCCCTGCGGGGCGGACATGCTGCCCGACCCCGACCACGCGGCAGCGCTGATCACGCCCGCCACGCGGGCCATCGTGCTGGTCACGCCGAACAACCCGTCGGGCGCCGAATACCCCGCCGATCTGGTGGACCGGTTCTATGACCTGGCGCAGGCGCATGGCCTGGCGCTGGTGGTGGACGAGACCTATCGCGATTTTGACAGCCGCACCGGCGCGCCCCATGACCTGCTGACGCGGCCCGGTTGGGACCGGGTGCTGGTGCAGCTGTACAGCTTCTCCAAGGCCTATCGGCTGACCGGGCATCGCGTGGGCGCGATGGTCGCGGGACACGACCGGCTGGCCCAGGTCGAGAAGTTTCTGGACACGGTCGCCATCTCTCCGGCGCAGCTGGGGCAGATCGGGGCGGTCTGGGGCATGGCCAACCTGCAGGAATGGCTGGCCGGCGAACGGGCCGAGATCCTGGCCCGGCGCGCGGCGGCGGCATCGGCCCTTGGGGCGCTGGATGGCTGGCACCTGAAAAGCGCGGGCGCTTATTTTGCATGGTTGGAGCATCCCTTTGCCGAAGGCTCGGCCGATCTGGCGCGGCGGATGGTGCGCGATGCGGGGGTGCTGGCGCTGCCCGGGACCATGTTCACGCCGGCGGACGATCCGACCGGGCCGCGGCACGTGCGCATCGCCTTTGCCAATGTCGACGCGGCGGGAATCGCGGTGCTGGCCGGGCGTCTGGCGGGGCTTTCGGCCTGATCCACTTGTGGGTCGCGCGCCCGCGCCCTAAAGACGGGCGGGACACGACCACGAGGAAGGCCGCGCCATGTCACAGCTGCGTACCAAGGGCAAATCGACCATCGTCTGGATCCTGATGGGTCTGATGGTTCTGGGGCTGGGGGGCTTTGGCGTCACCAGCTTCTCTGGCGGAACGACCGAGGTCGCGTCGGTCGGGCAGACCAAGATCACCGCCGACGAATATGCCCGCGCGCTGAAATCGGAATTGCGCGCTTTTCAGCAGCAGACCGGCCAGCCGATCACCATGCAGCAGGCGCAGGCGATGGGCCTGCCGCAATCGGTGCAGGCCAACCTGATCGCCTCGGCCGCCCTGGCCGAGGAGGCGCGCCGCATCGGCGTGTCCGTGGGCGATGCGCAGGTCGCGCAGACGATCATGCAGGCCGGTGCCTTCCAGGGCCCCAATGGCAGCTTTGACCGCGCCGCCTATGCCGAGGTTCTGCGCCGCGAGCGTCTGTCCGAGGCCGAGTTCGAGGCCACCGTCCGCGATGACGAGGCCCGCCTGATGCTGCAGCGCGCCGTGGTGGGCGGCGTGACCGCGCCCGCGCCGCTGGTCGACCAGACCGCGCGCTGGCTGCTGGAATCGCGTGACTTCAGCTGGCGCGAGCTGACCGAGGACGACCTGCCCGCCGCCGTGACCGAGCCCGACGAGGCGACCCTGCAGGCTTGGCACGAGGCTAATGGGGACCGTTTTACTGCGCCGGAAACGCGGGCGATCTCTTATGCCTGGGCCACGCCCGACATGCTGTCCGCCACCGTCCAGCTGGACGAGGCGGCGCTGCGCGCGACCTATGACCAGAACATCGACCAGTTCCAGCGCCCGGCGCGGCGCATGGTCAGCCGTCTGGTCTTTCCCGACGCCGCCCAGGCCGAGGCTGCCCGCGCCCAGATCGACGCCAACGAGGCGCCGTTCGAATCCTTTGTTTTGCAGCGCGGCCTGACCTTGGACGACGTCGATCTGGGCGAGGTCACCGCCGCCCAGCTGGGCGCCGCCGCCGAGCCGGTCTTTGCGCTGGAGCAGCCGGGCGTCGTGGGTCCGATCCAGACAGATCTGGGCCCGGCGCTGTTCGCGGTCAACGCGATCCTGGACCCGGTGGACGTGCCTTTCGAGGAGGCCCGCGACGATCTGCGCGCCGAGGCGGCCCTGTCCGCCGCCGCCCGCCTGATCCGCGACCGGACCGGCGATTATGAGGACATCCTGGCTGGCGGCGCCACGCTGGAGGATCTGGCCGAGGAGACCGAGCTGGAGCTGGGCCGCATCGACTGGACCGCCGACGCCCCCGCCGAGGAGGGCAGCATCGCGGGTTATGAGGCCTTCCGCGAGCGGGCGGCGCAGATCTCGACCACCGATTTCCCGCAGCTGGCCGAGCTGGCCGATGGCGGTGTCTTTGCCCTGCGCCTGGACGAGGTGATCCCGCCCACGCTGCGCCCCTTCGAGGAGGTGCGCGACGCCGTGCTGGCCGACTGGCGCGAGGCCGAGGTCCAGCGACAGCTGCTGGCCGCCGCCGCCGAGCTGCGCCTGGCCGAGGTTGCCGAGACCGTGACGCCCACCCCCGAGGACGGTGCCGATCCTGCAGCCGACACCCCCTGGACCGCCCAGACCGGCCTGCACCTTTGCGCTGACCGAGCCGGGTGACGCGGATGTGGTGGATGCGGGCGACCGGGTGTTCGTCGTGCGGCTGGACCAGATCAACGATGCCGACCTGTCCCAGAGCGACGCGGCCCAGGTCCTGGACGGCGTGCGCGCCCGCCTGGACCAGTCGCTGCAGATCGACCTGTTCGACTATTACGCCCGCCACGCACAGCGCCAGACGCCCGTGCAGCTGAACCAGTCGGCGATCAACGCCATCAACGCGCAGGTCCAGTGATGCAGCTGACCCCCGATTTCGCCGCCTTCCAGGCCGAATGGGAGGCGGGCCGCAACCAGCTGGTCACGATCCGCCTGGCTGCCGACCTGGACACCCCGGTCAGCCTGATGCTGAAGCTGGCCGAGGCCGCCCCCCAGAGCTTCATGCTGGAATCCGTGACCGGCGGAGAGCTGCGGGGCCGCTATTCCATCGTCGGCATGAAGCCCGACCTGGTCTGGGAATGCCGCGACAGGCGCGCCCGCATCAACCGTCAGGCGCGCTTTTCGCAGGATTTCCAGGATGATGCCCGCCCGGCACTGGACAGCCTGCGCGCGCTGATCGCGGAAAGCCGCATCCAGGTCATGCCGGATGGCGTGCCGCCCGTATCTGGGCTATGACATGATCCGCTTGGTCGAGCACCTGCCCGACGTGAACCCCGACACGCTGGACCTGCCCGATGCGATGCTGATGCGGCCGTCCGTGGTGGCCGTGCTGGACGGGGTCAAGGGCGAGGTGACGCTGTGCGCCCCCGCCTGGCATGACGGGGGCGATGCGCGCGCGGCCTATGCACGTGCCGGTGAGCGGGTGATGGACGCGCTGCGCGCGTTGGACCGCCAGCCGTCCGAGCCGCGGGTCATGGGCGACGAGGGCCAGATCGGCGCGCCGGTGTCGAACTTCACCAAGCCCGCCTATCTGGCGGCGGTCGAGAAGGCCAAGGACTATATCCGCGCGGGCGACATCTTTCAGGTGGTGCCCAGCCAGCGCTGGCGGATGGATTTCCCGCTGCCGCCCTTTGCGCTGTATCGCAGCCTGCGCAGGACCAACCCGTCGCCCTTCATGTTCTTCCTGAACATGGGCGGGTTCCAGATCGTGGGCGCCAGCCCCGAGATCCTTGTCCGCCTGCGCGACGGAGAAGTGACCATCCGCCCCATCGCCGGAACCCGCCCGCGTGGTGCGGATGATGCCGAGGATCGCGCGCTGGAGGCCGACCTGCTGTCCGACCAGAAAGAGCTGGCCGAGCATCTGATGCTGCTGGATCTGGGCCGCAACGATGTGGGCCGCGTGGCGCGCCCCGGCACCGTCCGCCCGACCGAGCAGTTCGTGATCGAACGCTACAGCCACGTCATGCATATCGTCTCGAACGTGGTCGGAGAGCTGCGCGAGGGCGAAGATGCGCTGTCCGCGCTGCTGGCCGGGATGCCTGCGGGCACCGTCTCGGGTGCCCCCAAGGTCCGCGCCATGGAGATCATCGACGAGCTGGAGCCCGAGAAACGCGGCGTCTATGGCGGTGCGGTCGGCTATTTCGCTGCCAATGGCGAGATGGACATGTGCATCGCGCTGCGCACGGCGGTGGTGAAGGACAAGGCGCTGTACATCCAGGCGGGCGGCGGCGTCGTCTATGATAGCGACCCCGAGGCCGAGTTCGAGGAAACCGTCAACAAGAGCCGCGCTCTGCAGCGTGCCGCCGAAGGGGCCGCCCGTTTCGTTCGGGGAAACGGCTGACCGCATGCGAAAACGGCGACCCCGAAGGGTCGCCGTTCCAGTCCGACCGCGCGGCGATCAGTTCGCCGGAGCGGGCTCAGTCGTGGTGTCGTCCGCGGGCATCGTGCCATCGGCCGGCATCGTCCCGTCAGCCGGGGCCATGGTGCCATCGGCGGGGGCCATCGTGTCGGCGGGCATAGTCCCATCGGCTGGCATGGTCCCGTCGGCCGGAGCGGTGGTCGTGCCTGCCGGATCGTTCATCGGCGTGGTCGCCATCGGATCGGCGGCCGGTGCCATCGCCGGATCTGCTGCCGGATCGGTCATCATGTCGCCGGCCTGCGCTTCCTGATCGCGGAAGACGTATTCCGGTGCCGCATCAGCCTCGTCGCGGGTCAGCGAGCTGGTGATCTCGCGGGCGTCCGAGTTGACGGTCAGGTCGGTCCAAGGCAGGGCGATCTGTTTCTGGCCGATGCCCAGGAAGCCGCCGACGCCGACGATCGCGGCCTTCATCTCTCCGGTGTCGCCATCAACGATCAGGTCGCTGATCGAGCCGATGTTTTCGCCATCGGGCGAGGTGACGTTGGTCCCGGTGATCCAGTCGACGCGCCATTCGTTGGCGGCCTGCTGAACCTCGACCTTTTCGGCGGCCGAGGCGGCGGCGGCGGCGGCGTCGGCATCCTCGGTCGAGGTAGTGGCCATGTCGGTGGTGCCCATGTCGGTCGCGGGCGCGGTGCCGGTATCGGTCATCGGCGCGGGCTCCATCGCCGGGTCGGCGGCGGGGGCGGTATCCTGGGCAAAGGCGGCGCCCATGGTCAGCGGCAGGGCGAGGGTGGTGGTCAAAAGCAGCTTGCGCATGTTCTTGTCTCCTGTGTGTGCCTTGCGGGTCACCAATGCAGCCCGCTATTGGATGCACAATGCAAACGCGGGGCGCGCGGTTCCGGAAAACCACGGCCCCGCCCGGCAGTCACAGGTCAAGCAGTTGATATGGCGTCAATCTTCGCCGCGGAAAGGCTGGACGTATTGCAGGGCCATATCCCAGGGGAAGAAGATCCAGGTGTCCTGGCTGACCTCGGTCACATAGCTCGCGACCATCGGCTTGCCCTTGGGCTTGGCGTAGACGGTGGCCAGATGCGCCTTGGGATACATCTCGCGGATCAGCTCCAGCGTGCGGCCCGAATCGACCAGATCGTCGACGACCAGGATGCCCTCTCCGTCGCCCATCAGCTCGGGGTCGGGACGTTTCAGCACCTCCAGCTGGCCTTGGCCGGCCTCGGTTCCCACGCCCTTGTAGGAGCGGATCGAGATCGTGTCGATCGTGCGGATGTCCAGCTCTCGGGCGACGATCATGGCGGGGACCAGTCCGCCGCGGGTCACGGCCACCACGGCACGCCAGTCGGTGCCGTCCATGCGCCAGGCCAGGGCGCGGGCGTCGCGGTGCAGCTGGTCCCAGCTGACATGAAAGCCTTTCTCGTGGGGCAGGCGGTCGGTCACGGTCTTGTCTCCTTCAGGGGCGCAGGATCAGGGACAGGCCAAGGGCGGCGATCGCGAATCCCGCGCCCCGGTCGATCCAGAATTTCGATGCGAAATAGCGCTGCCGCAGGACCGGCAACGCCATCAGGCTGGCCAGTGCGGTATAGAACAACAGCTCGACCGACAAGGCCACAGCATAGATCGCGCCCTTGTCGGCCAGCCCAAGCGCGCCGGGAAAGATCGACAGCAGCACGGCGGAATAGAACAGGGCGGGCTTTGGGTTCGACAGGTTCAGCGCCATGCCGGCCCAGAGGCCCCGCGCGCGCCCCTGCGCCGGATCGGGCAGCGGATCGGCGGCGTGGCGCCACATTTTGACCCCAATCCACAGCAGATAGGCCCCGCCCATCAGCTTCAGCGCGGCCAGCGTCCAGGGCGCCACGCGAAACAGCGCGGTCAGGCCCAGCAGCGCGAACAAGCACCAGACCGAGGCCCCGATCGCCAACCCCCAGCCATAGGTCAGCGCCCGCCTGCGCCCAAGCGCGAACGCCCCCTGGCTGACCGCGATGACGCCCGGCCCCGGCGACAGGATCGCGACCGAGAGCGTGGCGACAAAGACGGCCATCTGTTCGGTCGTGACCTGGATCATCGGGGCGCGGACCTCAGTCCTTCTTGACGGTGGCGATGTCGGGCGCGTCCACGGCCTTCATGCCGACGACATGATAGCCTGCGTCGACGTGATGCACCTCTCCGGTGACGCCCGCGCCAAGGCGCGACAGCAGGTACAGCGCCGAATTCCCGACATCCTCCTGCGTGACATTGCGACGCAAGGGAGAGTTCAGCTCGTTCCATTTCATGATATAGCGGAAGTCGCCGATGCCGCTGGCGGCCAGCGTCTTGATGGGTCCGGCGCTGATCGCGTTGACGCGGATGTTGTCCTTGCCGAAATCCTCGGCCAGGTAGCGCACAGACGCCTCCAGCGCGGCCTTGGCGACGCCCATGACGTTGTAATGCGGCATCACGCGCTCGGCGCCGTAATAGGTCAGCGTCAGCATCGCGCCGCCATCGGTCATCATGGCGGCGGCGCGGCGGGCGACGGCGGTAAAGGAATAGACGGAAATATCCATCGTCATCAGGAAGTTGTCGCGCGTGGTTTCGGCATAGCGGCCGCGCAGCTGCTCCTTGTCGGAAAAGCCGATGGCGTGGACGATGAAGTCCAGTCCGCCCCAGGCCGCGCCCAGATCCGTGAACAGCGCGTCGATGGAGGCCTCGTCGGCCACGTCGCAGGGCAGAACCAGGTCCGATCCCAGTTGGGCGGCCAGCGGGCCCACGCGCTTTTTCAGCGCATCGCCCTGATAGCTGAAGGCCAGCTGCGCGCCCTCGGCGGCCAGCGCCTTGGCGATGCCCCAGGCGATCGACTTGTCATTGGCCAGTCCCATGATGAGACCGCGTTTTCCGGCCATCAGGCCGGCTCTCTGCTCGCTTGACATGTCTTGTCCCCCGCGCTTTCAACCATTTGATCGGTGATTAGGGCAACTGCCCTGTCGCAGCAAGCACAAGGAACGCGCGATGACAGATCGAACCGGACTCTTCGCGGGCGACGACCCCTTCGACATCGCCCGCGCTTGGTTGGCCGAGGCGACCGCGACCGAACCGAACGACCCCAACGCCATCGCGCTGGCCACGGTCGATGCGCAGGGGATGCCCGATGTGCGGATGGTCCTGCTCAAGGAGATCGACGGGCAGGGGACCGACGGGTCGTTCGTGTTCTACACCAATTACGACAGCGCCAAGGGCCGCCAGATCGGCGCGACCGGCACTGCGGCCTTTGTCATGCACTGGAAATCGCTGCATCGCCAGATCCGCGTCCGCGGCACCGTCACGCGGGAGGAGGGGCCGCAGGCCGACGCCTATTACGACAGCCGCGCCCTGCAAAGCAGGCTGGGAGCCTGGGCGTCGCGCCAGTCGCAGCCCCTGGATGCGCGATCGACCCTGGTGGCCGAGGTGGCCCGCGCCGGGCTGCGTCATGGCACGCGCCCGCAGCGCCCCCCGTTCTGGGGCGGCTTTCGCATCCGGCCGGTGCAGATCGAATTCTGGGCCGATGGCGCGTTTCGCCTGCATGACCGGTTCGTCTGGACGCGCCCGGACGGTGGGGTCGAGGCGGAATGGGACGTCACACGCCTGTCACCCTGACCTTGAACTGACAGCGAACGGTTCCGACATGGGACTGACAGGGGTGGCAGAGTCCCGCCTTGGGCCACGTCCCGTATTGTAGTCGGGTCGAGGCCACTTTACTGTCGGAGCTTGGAAATGCGCGAAGACGGAAATGCGATGACGGAAGAAGGCAGCCTCAGGCTGGTGACGGGTCTGGTCAAGTGGTTCGACCCGTCGAAGGGCTACGGCTTCGTCCTGGATGACGAAGGGGGCACGGACATTCTGCTGCATGCGAATGTCCTGCGGAACTTCGGCCGCAGCTCTGTCGCGGACCAGTCCCGGGTCCGCGTGATGGTTCAGCACACCAAACGGGGCGTGCAGGCCGCCGAGGTCGTCTCGATCGAGCCGCCCCCGACCGATGGCCAGCCGCCCATCGCGGATCTGGACATCGACGTGATCGAGCACATGGACAGCCTGCCCCTGCGCCCCGCCCGCGTGAAATGGTTCGACAAATCCAAGGGCTTCGGGTTTGCCAACATCTTCGGTCATGCCGATGACGTTTTCATCCATATCGAGGTTCTGCGCCATTCCGGTTTTGCTGACCTTGCCATCGGAGAGGCGATCTGTCTGCGCGTGGTCGAGGGACCGCGCGGCCTGATGGCGGCCCAGATCTCGGCCTGGGACAACGCTCTGCCGCAGGACAAGGATGACCGCGGTCATCACGACGACAAGACCGATGTGATGGCCCATGTGGCGGAATAGCCTTGCCGCGCTGCTGATCGCACTGGCGGCCGGCCCGGCAGCGGCACAGGCGCCCGTCACGCCTGCGCCGGTTGCGGTCTGTGCCAGCGACGTCGCGCTGATTCGCATGGAGCCGGATCGGGCGCTGTCCTTTGCGGTCGAGCTGGCCGATACGGCCGAATCGCGGGCTCGGGGGCTGATGTTCCGCCGCGACCTGCCCGCGGGGCAGGGGATGCTGTTCGTCTATCCCGAACCGCAGCCGGTCAGCTTTTGGATGCGCAATACGCTGATTCCCCTGGACATGGTCTTTGCCGATGCGCGGGGCGTGATCCGCCACATCCACGCCAATGCCCGCCCCCTGGACGAGACACCGATTCCCGGCGCGGCCGTGGGCGACCCGGACCGTGACCGCCTGATGGTGCTGGAGATCGCGGGCGGCGAGGCCGCGCGGCTTGGGCTGGAGCCGGGTATGGTCCTGGCGCATCCGGGGCTTGACCCGGAAACCGCAGCCTGGCCCTGCGGCTAGGGCTTTTCACCGCCGCACCCTTGCGCTAAAGGGCAAGGGTCGACGTGCGGCACAGCCTGTGTCACACGACGATGTCGGGCGATACTGGCCTGACTGCCGAAAGGCGATGATGTCCGGACGCGTCTTGGCCAGCATGGCTGGCAGGCGCTCTCTGGGCCATCAGATCGGAGTGTAGCGCAGTCTGGTAGCGCGCCTGGTTTGGGACCAGGATGTCGGGGGTTCGAATCCCTCCACTCCGACCATTTTCCTGCCTACCGGGGATTTCCGCGTCCATCTGCGTTTGCTCTGCCCCCTGAAAACTGGACCGTTTGAAACTGGAGTTTTCGGCTAACCTTCCCTGGCTGGGAGAGGAGCTGAAGACGATGAAGGCATCGAGGTTCACGGAGGCGCAGAAGGCGTTCATCCTGAGGCAAGGTGAGGAAGGCAC